>NZ_JBEXYL010000041.1:0-81682 GCF_040630895.1 Streptomyces sp. NPDC005728 | reverse complement strand
GAGCACACCTCCGTCTTCGACACCGAGGTCCCCCCGCCCTCCCTGGACCCCGACGCCGACGATGCCAGGGGCGACGCCGGCGGGGCCTTTCGGTGGGGCTCAGCGGGTGCGGCCGGGGCGGAAGCGGCGGTACAGGACCGTGCCCGTGAGGAGGAGAGCGGCACTGCCGGCGACCGCGGGGGCCGTCAGGTCGTCACCGGTGTGGGCCAGGGTGGCCACGGGCGCCTGCGGGGTCCGCGGACCCGGGTGGGACCTTGGCGGAGCCGGCGGCTTGCGGGTCGGGGGCGGGGTCGGCTGCTCGCCCGGGTTGTTGGCGGAGTGGTTGCCCTCGGCCGGGTTGCCCACGCCGACCACGTCGACGGTGTTGCCGCTGATGTTCACCGGGACGTGAACGGGGACCTGGACGCCGTTGCCGGAGAGCACACCGGGCGAGTCGTCGGCACCGCCCTGGGCCGAGGCGCCGCCGGACGCGGCAGAGCCCCCCTTGCCTGCGCCTCCGCCGTTCTCGCACTTGTTGCCCGCGGCGGGATTGAGCAGCCCCACCACGTTCACGGTGTTGCCGCACACGTTCACCGGGACGTGCAGCGGGACCTGGATGGTGTTGCCGGAGATCAGTCCGGGCGAGTCGGCCGCCACGCCGTCGGCCGAGGCTCCGTCGGACGCGAAGGCGCCGGACACCGGCATCGCCACGGCCATCGCGCCGGAGGCGGCGACGACGGCGATCACACCGTTTCGGGTAGCCCGTCTCATAGGTTTCCCTGCCTTCCAGACATCGTCGCGGGCACTCACCCGCACCACATGAAACGCAGGAGAACCATCCGAGTTATGGCTTATCGGTCCTTCACCCCATCGAGTGGCATGATCATTCGAACCCCATGCAAAGTCATCGAATGATCATTGATCATCACGGAAGGTGCGAAGGGTAGATCATCGGACACCTCCCCGCTCGCCCGGAGGCGGCGCGCTCGAGGCCCGCATATGGTGAGCGAGGGCGTCGACCCGGTCCGCAGCGGGCACGCCCCGGGAGGCGATCGATGCTGGTCAAGCTGTCCACGCGACCCGTCGTGCGGCACTGCGCGGGCGCCGGGGCCCTCGCCCTGGCGCTGCTCGGGGCCGGGCTGCCCGCCCTTCCCTCGCCGGCCGCCGACCAGCCGCAGCCCGACCTGTCCCGCTTCTACCGGCAGAAGGCCTCCTGGGCGGCCTGCGAAGGCCCGGACATGCCCAAGGACCTCCAGTGCGCCAAGGTGACCGTCCCCCTCGACTACGCGCACCCCGCCACGGGCACCCTCGACGTGGCGCTGGCCCGCTACCGGGCGACCGGCCCGTCGCGGGGCTCGGTGCTGCTGAACTTCGGTGGTCCGGGCGGTGCGGGCATCAACGAACTCGCCGCGGACGGCAAGGACTTCATGGATCTGACCAACGGCTACGACGTGGTCACCTTCGATCCGCGCGGCGTCGGCCGGTCCTCCCCCGTCAGCTGCAGCGAGGGTACCGGCGAGGCCTCGGCGGCGATGGGCGGGAACGCCGACCTCAGCCGTCCCCGGACCCTGCTGCAGAAGCTGCGGCGTGCCGCCGACCAGTGCGCCCGGCACTCCGGCCCGGTACTGCAGCACATAGGCACGGTGAACGCCGCCCGGGACCTGGACGTGATCCGCCAGGCGCTCGGTGACAAGAAGCTCAACTACCTCGGTTTCTCCTACGGAACCCGGCTCGGCGCGGTGTACGCGGCCCAGTTCCCGCACATGGTGGGCCGGATGGCCCTGGACGGCGTGGACACCCTGACCGAGCCGCTCTCCGAGCAGGGACTGGCGGGCGCCGAGGGGCAGCAGACGGCACTGGACGACTTCCTGGACTGGTGTACGACGGACATCGCCTGTCCGTTCGGGCAGGACCGGCGCGCGGCCGGGGACCAGGTCGTCCAGCTCGTGCGCTCGCTCGACGAGAACCCGGTGCCCACGGACTTCGGCGGCGCCTTCTCCGGCCAGGACCTGGTGGGCGCCATCGGGCAGGCCCTCTACAGCAAGGAACTGTGGCCCTCGCTGGAGCGGGCGCTGGTCTCCCTGGTCGAGGACGGCGACACGCGCCGTGTGCTCAGCTTCTCCGAGGGCGGCGGCTTCGGTCTGCCCGTCCGGCAGGACGGCCGGGGGAAGGACGCCGACCGCAGGAAGCAGGACGGCGGTCTCGTGGACACGGTGGACGTCCCGGCGGACAACCTGCCGGCCGCGCTGATGGCGATCAACTGCGCGGACGACCCCGACCGGCCCACCGAGGCACGGATCACCAAGGACCTGAAGGACCTGCGGGCCGCCTACGAGCAGGCGTCGCCCGTCTTCGGCCGCTTCCGGCTCACCCAGCTGCTGATGTGCTACGGCCGCCCCAAGGGCACGGACTTCATCCGCGACCGGGTCAGGAACGTCCACTCGGCCAAGATGCTGCTGGTGGGCACGCGCGGCGACCCCGCGACGCCGTACCGCTGGACCGTGGAGACGGCCAGGCGGCTCGGCTCTTCCGCCGTGGTGCTCGACAACAAGGGCGAGGGACACACCGGCTACTCGTCGTCCACCTGCGTGCACCGCAAGGTCAACGACTTCCTGCTGTACGGTTCGCTGCCGGCGAGCGGCAGTTCCTGCCCTGCGGACGGGAACAGCTGGAGCTCCACCACGAACACCTCCAATTGATGACAGGAGCAGCGCAAGCGGGTAACAGCCCCGATTCCGGCACAACCTCCCGGTCGGCCCGGACGTCACACTGGGCAGGCGTGCCTCGGCCCGCCGGACCCGTTCGTGACCGACAGGGGGAACCCACCATGCGCATCCGCGCCGCCATCGCCGTACCCGCCGTCTCGGCCGCAGCCGCGGCCCTGCTGCTCACCGCACCGCCGAGCCAGGCGGCCGCGGGGCACGCCAAGCCGGCCCGCTGCGCGGAGAAGGTACTGACCCTGCGCGCCAAGGCCGCGTCCGACGATCACTCCGTGGTGCGGGTCAGCGTGACCAACCGCGGCCCCCGGGCCTGTGTCGTGGACCGGGTGCCGACGGTCACCTTCGGTGACCTGGACGGGGCCGCGCTGCCGGTGCCGCAGGGCGGCAGCGGGACCTACCGGCTCGCGGCGGGCGGGACCGCCTACGCGGCCGTACGCACCATCGCCGACCCGGCGGACCCCGAGGCCCGCCGGGTGGACGCGATCACGGTCGCCGGTTCGGCCTCACAGTGGGGCCGCTCCTTCACCGCGGCCCAGCTCGGCACCGGGAGCAAGGTTCTGGTGTGGGAGCCGGTGACGACCTGGTGGCAGCCGACGGCGGCGGCCGCGGACCGGGCCCTCGGCCTCAGCTGAGGGTCAGCTCCGGGGAGTAGAGGTCCAGCCACTGGGCGAGGTCCAGGCTGCGCTCCAGGCCCCGCCGGGCCGCCTGGGTGCTGACGGGGGTGTCGCGTTCTGCGGCCTCCCGGATGCGCTCGCGGTCGACCAGGTCGAAGACGGGGTGCGAAGGCCGGGCGAGGAGGTCCTTGACCTGGTCCTGGAGGGCGCGGGCGTACCGCGGGTCCTGCGTGGACGGGTACGGGCTCTTGACCCGCTCGTACACCGTACGCGGCAGCAGGTCCGCGGTCGCCTCCCGGAGCAGGCTCTTCTCCCGGCCGTCGAAGGACTTCAGCGACCAGGGCGTGTTGTAGACGTACTCCACGAGCCGGTGGTCGCAGAACGGCACCCGGACCTCCAGGCCGACGGCCATGCTCATCCGGTCCTTGCGGTCGAGCAGGGCGCGGACGAACCGGGTCAGGTGCAGATGGCAGATCTGCCGCATCCGGTACTCGAAGTCGCTCTCGCCGTCCAGGCGGTGGATGCCTGCGACGGCGGTGCGGTAGCCGTCGGCGACATAGCCCTCCAGGTCCAGGGTCTTGGCGAGGTCGGGGCGCAGGACGTCGGCGTCGTCACCGAAGTCGCGGCCGAACCGCACCAGCCAGGGGAAGGTGTCGGAGCGGCGGGCGTCCTCGTCGAAGAACTGCAGGTAGCCGCCGAAGACCTCGTCGGCGGACTCACCGGACAGGGCGACCGTGGACTGGTCGCGGATGGCGCGGAAGAGCAGCAGCAGCGAGGCGTCCATGTCGCCGAAGCCGGCCGGCAGGTCGCGGGCGCGAATCACCTTCTCGCGGACGTCCGGGGCGGCGAGGGCCCGGGAGTCCAGGACGATGTCCTGGTGGTCGGTGCGGGCGAGCCGGGCCACGTCGTGCACGAAGGGCGTGTCCGGGGTGCCGCGCAGCTCGTCGGCGACGAAGTTGTCGCTCTGGCCGACGAAGTCGACGGAGAAGCTGCGGACCTTCTCGCCCTCCTCGGCGAGCTGCCGGGCGGCGAGCGCGGTCATGGCGGAGGAGTCGAGGCCGCCGGAGAGGAGGGTGCAGCGCGGGACGTCGGCGACCAGCTGGCGGCGCACGATGTCGTCGAGGAGCGAGCGCACGGTGGCGATGGTGGTGTCACGGTCGTCGGTGTGCGCTCGGGTCTCCAGCCGCCAGTAGACGCGGGTGTGCAGGCCGTCGCGGTCGACGGTGACGACGGTGCCGGGTTCGACCTCGTGCATGCCGTCCCACACGGCGTGTCCGGGGGTCTTGACCATGGTGAACAGCTCGCGCAGGCCGTTCAGGGCGACGCGCGGCCGGGCGAGCGGGTTGGCGAGGATGGCCTTGGGCTCGGAGCCGAACAGGACGCCGTCCGGGGTCGGGTGGTAGTAGAACGGCTTGATGCCCATGCGGTCGCGGATCATCACGAGCCGGCCGTGGCGGCCGTCCCACAGGGCGAAGGCGTACATGCCGTTCAGCCGCTCGGCGACGGCGTCGCCCCACTCAAGGTAGCCGTGGAGGACGACCTCGGTGTCGGAGTCGGTGGTGAACCGGTGGCCGCGGTCGAGGAGTTCGCGGCGCAGTTCGGTGAAGTTGTACGCCTCCCCGGAGTAGACGAGGGCGACGTTTCCCTCGGGGGTGCGGACGGACATCGGCTGGCGTCCGCCGGGGAGGTCGATGATGGCGAGCCGGCGGTGGCCCAGGGCGGCCGGGCCCTCGGTCCAGGTGCCCCGGTCGTCCGGGCCGCGGCAGGCCATCGTCTCGGTCATCGCATGCAATGTGGTCGACTCCGCGGTCAGGTCACGGTCGAAGGAGACCCATCCGGTGATGCCGCACATGCGCTACCTCCTGCCTCCGGCCCGTGGCCGCCCCCTCGCTCACCTGCACTTTCCGGGTGGACGGAAGTCGGCCGCCGTACCAGTTGTATCGAGCACCTATATGACGAGCGTCCGTCAGGCAGGCGCTGCGGTCAACGCGGACGTAACACGGACGGCCTCCGCTCCCCACAGTTTCGGCCGTGTTTTGCCAACGCGAAATCGATGGACCGCCTTGGCACCCGGCCGGGGAGGCAGGAACCGGCCACGGGCAAAAACTTCGCCAAGCGACTCCCGTGCTACGGCTTCGCAGTCAGAAACCAGTCGAGCGCCGAGGTGAGTTCGGCCGGCTTCTCCACGGGCAGTTCATGGCCCGCGTCGATGATGCGCACCACCGCGTTCGGATAGGCCTTGGCCATCCGGAGCATCTGACGCACGGGCAGCTGGATGTCGTGGTACCCGTGCACCATCAGGGTGGGCGTGCCGATCTCACCGGCGCGGTCGAGGAGGTCGAAGGCCCGCATGGCGCCGTAGAGGGTCATGACGACCTCGCGCGGGGTGGCGGCGGAGGAGCGGATGTACTCGCGGACCTCCTCGCGCGGGTGGCCCGGAGCGAACGCCCGCTGGATGTTGGTCGCGATGAACAGCTTGTACGGCACGAGGGTGGAGGCCGCCATGAGCAGGCCCCGGCCGCGGTTGTAGGCCATCCGGCCGATGGAGTTGACCAGCACCATCCGCTCCACCCGTTCGGCGTGGGACAGGGCGATGGTCTGGGAGATCATTCCGCCCATGGAGTGGCCGACCAGCACGAACCGCTCGACCTCCAGGTGATCGAGGAGGGCGAGGACGTCCCTCGCCAGCTCCGCGATCGTGCGCACCCCGGCCCCCGTGCTCTCCCCGTGTCCGCGCAGGTCCAGCCGGATCACCCGCCGGCCGGTGGAGAAGTGGGCCAGCTGGTGGTCCCAGCGGTGCCGGTCGGCGGTCCAGCCGTGGACGAACACCAGGGGGACGTCAGCGCCGTCACGGGGGCCCTCGTCGTCGTACGTCAGTACGGCGCCGTCGACGTCGAGCTGCGGCATGGGGGCCTCCTGGGGTGCGCTCCGGTTACTGATCGGTACGGTAACCGGCCGCGCCGCCCTCCGTCACCGCCGTTCGCCGAGGAATTCGAGGATGTGTCCGAAGACGTCGAGGGCGGCCCCCCGGCCCAGGAAGGTGTCCAGGTGGCCGTAGCCCGGGATCTCGGCGTAGGAGACGTCCAGCTGTGGCTGTCTGCGGGCCAGCACCTCGTGGCAGAGCTTCTGCGAGTCCAGCCACAGCCCGTTCTCGCTGCCGGCGAGCAGCAGCACCGGGGTGTCGATGCGGTCGGCCGCGTCCAGCGCGTTGGGCGGCAGCGCCCGGTAGCGGTGGTCGGTGTCGTGCCAGCGCACGACACTGCGGGCCAGCTCGATCCGGCGCAGGTGGGGCAGGATCCACAGCGGGGCGGGGCCGAGGAGTTCGGCGAGCCGGTCGTGGGTGCTGTCGGACAGGTTCTCGTGGACGAAGAGCGAGGCGCCCGTCCCCCAGGCCGAGCGGTGCAGGATCCGGCAGGTCGGATCGGGGCAGCCGTCCCCGCGGGAGGCCAGCGCGAACAACGGGGTGTACTTCGACCACAGGCCCACCTTGCGGAAGTCGACCGGGATGTGGTCGACCCGGGTCTTCAGCAGTTCCCCGGCCACGGACATCCGCAGCGAGGTCCGGCCCGCCAGCTTGGGCGTCAGGAAGACCCCCTGGGACACCACGCCCGCCAGGCCCGGCACCAGCCCGGCCGCCATGCTCAGCGACAGGGTGAGCGCGCCGATGCAGTGGGCGACGACGAACAGCGGGCGCTCGCCGATACGCTGCCGGATGTGCGCGACGGCCTCGGGGATGTCGTAGAGCGCCACGTCGTCGTACGTGTACCGGCGGCCGGTCTCGTTGTACGGAAGCCGGCAGCTGCCCCGCCAGTCCAGCAGCCAGGGTTCGTAGCCGTCGTCGAGGAGGACGTCGACGAGGTTGCGGGTCTCGGGCAGCAGGAACATGTCGGCGGAGGCGGTGTGCCCGTGCAGAAGCAGCACGACGGGCCGGGCCGGGTCGCCGGTGCCGACACGGGTCAGGCCGAGGCGGACGCCGTCGCTCGTGCGGAACGGGATCTCCTCGACGAGCGACGCATCGAGGCGGTGGCGCAGCGGGCGGAGGGCCGCGGTGGTGCGGACCCTGCGGAGCGCCGGCCGGGCCGTCCGGGAGGGGGTGGTCCTGAAGATCATCGGTTGTGCTCCGTGAGGGTGGGGGTGCGGCGCAGGTCGAGGAGGTCCGCGGCGGCCCGGGCGAACGGGGCGAGCAGGCCGCGGCCCATCTCCACACCGAACCAGGCGAGCCAGGTCAGCTTGGCGGCCCGCTTCTCCTGACCGGTCAGGCGCGGGTCGACCCTGATGCCGTCGATCTGGTCGCGGACGTAGGAGTCGGCGGGTACGACGACCTCGCCCAGCAGGCTCGCGGCCTCGCCCTCGCGGCCGATCTCCACGGTGAGCGCGCGGGTCTGCCGCCACAGGTCCCGCCGGGCCCGCGCGTACTTGCGGCCCTCCAGCCACCACAGACCGCCGTCCGCGTCGCGCAGCTTCAGCCGGTAGCGCAGGAGTTGATGGCGCATGCCGTGCCGGAGCGGGATGCCCTCCTCGGGACGGACCCAGACGTCGCCGCTGTCCACGGTCAGCGGCTCGGCGTGGAGCGCCGGGCAGGTCACCTCGCCGGTGACGTCCACCCTGCGCTCCTTGACCAGCTGGTACATGCTCGCTATCGACAGGGTGAGCGCCATCGAGCAGGGGGTTTCGGCGGCGGCGCCGACCGGGCCGACGGTGCCCTCGGTCGTCTCGGCGAACCAGAGATAGGGCTGGTCGTCCTTGTGCGGGAGGCGGGCGAGGCCGTCGTCGGCGAGCTTCTCGAAGGTCTTCAGCTGGGCCTGGGCGTCGTACCGGGCGGCGGGCGTGAGGCCGAGCGCGGCGACGAGGGCGTCGGTGCGGTCGGCGCCGGCGGCGGGACCCTTCAGGGTCGCCTCGCACAGCTTCAGTGCGGTCGGGCTCTGCAACACCCGTGCCAGGAAGGCGAGTTCGGACACCGGCTCGGCCTCCAGGCGGGCCAGCGTGTCGGTGCGCCACTCGTCCCAGTCCTGGACGCGCACGTGCATGCCGCCGAAGGCCATGTCCCGTACGACGTCGTCCAGGGTGTTGGGCACGCCGGTGAGGTTGTAGTCGAAGCCCCAGGCGTCGGGCTCGCAGATCGCGGCGACCGCCACCCGGCTGACCCAGTCCACGGGGGCCGCGTTGAGGTAGTGGAACGCCGGTACGGTGCGGAAGCGGCCGAAGGCGGAGATCAGGCCGCTGCTGAGGTCCTGCGGGTTGTACGCGCCGGTCCTGGTGTGGCCGCCGATACCGCCCGGTCGGAGCGCGGTGACGACGAGTCCGTGGTCGCGGGCACGGCGCAGGGCGACCTCGGCGGCCCACTTGGACTGGTCGTAGCCCGAGATGAGCCGGTCGACGTGGGCGAACGGGTCGTCCTCGCCCATGGAGGTGATGCCGACCTCGTTGAACACGGCGATGGACGAGATGTGGTGCAGGGGCTTGGGGCGGCCGGTCGCGGCGAGTTCGGCGAGGGTGAGCGTGCCGAGGACGTTGCTGCCGCGCAGCGAGTGGTAGCCGCGCAGGAAGTCCACGGCGGCGGCGACGCCGACGATGCTGTCGAGTTCGTGCGCGAGGCTGTGCCACTGCTCGTCGGTGAGGCCGAGGCGGGGGCGGCGGATGTCGCCGGGGAGCACGGTGATGCGCCGGCGTATCTCCGAGGACCACGGCAGCTTGTAGCTGCGCAGCTGGGCGCCGAGCCGGGCCGTCGCGGCCGCCTCGTCGGCCGCGCGGACCAGGCAGTACACATGGGCGTCGCTGTGCCGCAGCAGGTCGAGCAGCATGTGGCTGCCGAGGAAGCCGGTCGCGCCGGTCAGCAGGACGCGGCGCGGCGGCAGCGGTTCGGGCACGTCGGTGAAGGGCAGCCGGTCGGCGAGGGCGAGATCGGCCAGGATCTGGTCGAGGTCCTCCTGCCGGGCCCGGGAGTGGGGGTCGCCGTCCCGGTACGGCCTGTTCAGGACTGCGGGTGGGGTGCGGGGCGAGGGGACGGGGAGCGATCCGGGGGCCGGGGCGAGGCTCGCGAGCGGGGCCGGCGGGGCCGGGACGACCACGGCAGAGGACGTCACGACGGGGGGCGTGACGGCCGCGGGTGCCTCTGCCGCCGTGCCTCCGAGCAGCGGCAGCCACCTCCGGGCAAGGCTGGCCGGGCGGGCGTCCGCGAACACGTCGTCGAGGTCGATCTCGATGCCCAGCTCGCCCTCCAGTTCGGCGGCCAGCTCCACCGCGTCGACGGACGTGCCGCCCGCGTCGAAGAAGTCGGCGTCGGGCGCCGGCAGGCCGGCGGGCAGACGACGGCCGGCCGCGGCGGCGATGACGGCCGCCAGGGCCTCGAGGTCCGGCGCCGGGGCCGCAGCACGCTCGGGCTCGGCGCCCGCCGCCCGTACCCTGGCCAGCAGGTCGGCCACGCCGAGTCCGCCGCCGCCCCGTTCGATCGACTCGGCGGTCCCCTGCCGGCCGGCGTACGCCGGCTCCTCGTTCATGTCACGCATGAGAGCCCTTCGCGTTGTGCACGGTCTTGTTCCTCACTGCTGCTCCCAGGAGCGGAAGGCCCGCAGATGTTCGGGCGTGGCCACGACGTCCAGCCGTTCGTCGTCCGGGTCGCCGCCGCCGAGCGCGGCGATCAGCCGTCGGGCGGGTGCGTTGCGCGGGGTGCGCTCCGCGGTGAACCGGACCTTGGCGCAGCCCAGCTGCTCGGCCCGGTCGGCGAGCCGGGCGAGCAGCCGTTCCTCGACGCCCCGGCCGAGGGCGCGGCAGCTCATCAGCCAGGCGTGGACGTCGAGTTGGTCACCGTCGGCGGCGAACGCGAGCAGGGCGATCTGGCCGTAGTCGCCGAACCGGTCCCGGGCGGCCGCCGTCCACACCTCGCCCTGCTCGCGCCACCTGTCGAGGTCGCCGCCGTCGGCGGACCGGGCGCGCAGGGTGAACTGGTTGGTGCGGCGCACGAGTTGCTCGCCCCGCTCGGCGTCCGCGTCCGTCAGCTCGCGGAAGTCGACCTCGAGGTTCAGCTGGGCGAGGAAGTCCTCGAACCCGGCGCCCTCGCGGACAGCGTCCCGCTCACGTTCCTGTGCGTAGAACCGGGCCCGCAGGGAGTCCTCGGCGGTCGCCGCGGCCGGGACCAGGGGCCACAACCGGTCCAGGAACGTCTCGAGTTCGGCGGCGGGCGGGCACGTCACGGACAACACCTGCGGGAGCGCGGAGCGCATCCTGGCGATCTCGGCCGGGTTGTCGTCCAGGAACAGGAAGCTGTCCAGGCCCAGGTTCAAGGTCCGGGCGGCCTCGGCGAGGCGGTCCGGCTTGGGGTTCCAGGCGGCGGAGACCAGGCTGAAGTGCTCGGCCTTCAGCAGGCTGTCGGGGCGGTCGAGGACCGCCCGGACCGTGGCCTCGTCGTTGTTGCTGACCAGGGCCAGCAGCGCACCCGCGTCCCGCCACTGGAGCAGCCTGCGGGCCAGCAGGGCGCGCGGGCCGGTGAGGTCCACCGCCTCCGGTCCGGCCTCGCCCGCGATCCCGCCCCACAGCGTCTCGTCGCCGTCGACGGCGATCACCTTGGGCGCGGGGCGCCGTACGGCCCGCACCACCTCGGCCAGGCGCAGCGCGACCGCCGCCTGGAAGGCCGGAGTGAAGGGCAGGTGGGCGAGTCGCTCGGTGCGCTCGTCGAAGCGGTCCTCGACGGTGTGATGCCGGGTCCATTCGTCGGGGCCGAGCACCGCGATGCCGGGCAGACCGGCCAGGTCGGCGGCGATCCCGCGCTCCCAGTCGAGGAAGCGGGTCGCGGCCCGCGCGGTCGGCAGGACACCGACGACGAGCGGCCTGCGGGTGCGTTCGGCGAGGGACTTCAGCGCGGCCGGGAAGGCGCTGCGCAGTTCGGCGAGTGCCGTGTCGTCCACCGGTCCGAAGCGCTCCAGGTCGGCGGCGCGCAGCAGGACGACGCCCACCGTGGTGGCCGGGTCGGTGAGGACGCCGGACGGGTCCTGGAGCGCGGCCAGCACCTGGTGGTACGGCGCCTCGGCGACGCTCGCCCGCTCGTCCTCCAGCGCCGCCTCGCACATCAGGGGCAGATTGCCGAGGGCGAAGGTGGCGGCGAGGGCGAGCCGCGGCCCCTCGACCGGCGCCTGCGGTGCGGCCGTTGTGTTCGCGTCGGAAGCCCCCTTCGCCACCCGTACGACCGCGGTCGCGTCCTCGGCGGTCTCCGCCAGCAACCGCAGGAGCTCCTCGCCGAGTTCGGTCGCGGTGGCCGCGTCCAGGATGTCGAGGTTGTGGTCGAGACGGACGGTGCCTGTGTCCGGGGTCATGGTGATCATCAGGTCCAGGTCGGTGTGTCCGACACCGGCGGGCAGCACCTCCAGGTGGGTCAACCGGCCCGAGAAGCGGACGTAGTTGAAGTACACCTCGACGAGCGGGGCGTTGGCGCGGTGCAGGCCCTGCCGGGCGAGCGTGGCGAGGGCGTCGGAGAACATGGCGCCCTTCGTCAGGATCCGCTGCAGGCGCTGGTCGGTGCGGACGAGCACGTCCGCGACCCGCTCCCCCGCCGCCGCCTGTGCGGGGAAGGGCACGGGGACGCCGAAGAAGCCCACCGCGCCGTACGCGTCGGCGTGGATGCGGGTGTCCACGGGCACGGCGAGCGCGAACCGTTCCCGCTCCCGCTTCCTGGCCAGCAGCACGGTGAGGGTGCCGAGGCAGAACGCGGCGGGGGTGACGGCCAGCGTGCTCGCGGCGGCCGACACCCGCTCCATGAGCCCGTCGGGGACGGTCACGGTGACGCTTCCGGAGCGGTAGGAGCGGACGTCGGGGCGCGACCGGGCGAGGGTCAGATCGAGCCGTTCGCTGCCCTGGAAGGCCTCCTGCCAGTCGGCGCCGGGACCGTCGCCGCCGCCTTGTTGGGCCTCGATCAGCAGGTCGATGTCCCGGTTGGTGACGGTGCCGTCCAGTGGGGTGCCGGACAGTTCGGCGTCGATCTCCGCGGCCACCAGCAGCAGGGACTGGAGGTCGCTGACCACGTGGTGGGCGCCGAACAGCAGGATCTGGCCGCGCGGGTCGCCGTCGACGAGTTCGAACCGCCACAGCGGCGGGACGGCCAGGTCGAACGGCGGCTCCAGGAGCAGCCGCAGCCGCTCGCCGGCGTCGGTCTCCTCCGATGCCTCGGTCCAGCGCAGCAGCGGCGCGGGCGGCTGCCGGTCCACGCGCAGCTGCCGTCCGCCCTCGTCGCCGGTCACGACGGCCGTGCGCAGGGCGGCGTGCCGGGCGGCGAGCCGGTCGATGATGCCGGTGAGGGCCGCGCGGGTCGTCGGTGTGCCGAGCCGGACTGCGAGGCCCACACCGTGTGCGGCGTGGGGCATGTCCGGGTGGGCGCTGCGCAGGAGTCGTACGACGTCTCGGGTTGCGGGCCGCAGTGCGGTCCCGGGCACGTCCTGCGCGGCTGCGCGCTCGGCCGGTACGGGGCGCTCGGCCGGTGCGGCGCGCTCGGGCAGGCCGTCGGCGAGGGCGCGGGCGAGGCCGCGGATGTCGGCGGCGGAGAACATGTCGGCCGCTGGCAGCTCGACCCCCAGCTCGCGGGCGAAGGCGTTGCGCAGCCGGACCAGCATCAGCGAGTCCAGGCCGAGTTCCTTCAGGGCCGTGGTCGCGAACACGTCCACCGCACCGCCGGATACCTCGCCGACGCGGGCCCGCACATAGGTCTCGAGCCACTCGGTGCGCTCCTGCTCGGTGGCGGCCGCGAACACCTTCTTCACGAGGTCGTCGCCGTCCCCGCGGCCGGCCGGGGCGGTCACCAGGTCGGCGAGCAGCGGGCGGGTGCGCGCCGCGTCCGGGTCGAGGCCGAGCAGCTCCCAGTCGAGGGCGATCGGGGCGAGCTGGCGGCGGGCGGTGGTCAGCACCCGTTCGAACAGTTCGCCGCCGTCCTGCGGGGAGAGGGCGACCAGGCCCGAGCGGCTGGTCTCGGCGGCCCGGGTGCCGGACCCGGCGACCATGCCGACGCCCGCCCAGGCGCCCCAGTCCAGGCTCAGCGCCCGCCGGCCGGCCCGGGAGAGATGGTGCGCCCAGGCGTCGAGGAAGGCGTTCGCCGCCGAGTACGGGCTCTGTCCGGCCGAGCCCAGCAGACCGGCGGCCGAGGCGAACAGGACCAGGTTCCCGGCCTCCGGGACCAGTTCGGTGAGCAGGGCGGTGCCGAGCACCTTGGGCGCGAGGACCCGCCGGACGCGCTCGTCGGTGAGGTTGGCCAGGGTGGCGTCGTCGAGGACACCGGCGGCGTGCACCACGGTGGTGACGGGGCCGCCCTCACGGCGTACGGCGTCCAGGGCGGCGGCGAGTCCGGCGCGGTCGGCGACGTCGGCGCGGGCGAGGTGCACGGTGACCCCGCGCTCCTCCAGGCCCTGGATCCAGGTGGTGGCGGCCTGGTCGGGCGTGCCGCGGCTCAGCAGGGCGAGTTGCCGGGCGCCCCGGCGGACCAGTCGCTCGGCGACGACCCGGCCGAGGCCGCCCAGGCCACCGGTGATGAGGTGCACGCCGTCCGGCTGCCCGGGGTGGCCGCCGTCGTCGGGGCGGGTCCGGGCCAGGCGCGGGACGAGGCGGCCGGTGTCGCGCAGGGCGACGAGGCGTTCGTCGTCGGCGTGCCGCAGCTGCGTCCACAACTCCTCGGTGCCGCCGTCGGCGGGCAGGTCGACCAGCGTGGTGGCGAGTTCCGGGTGTTCCTGGGCCACGGCGAGTCCGAAGCCCCAGGCGAGGGCCTGCTGCGGCTGCGTCACCGCGGTGCTGTCACCGGCGGCCTGGCTGCCGCGTACGACGACGAACAGGCGCGATGTCCTGCCCTGCGGCCGCTCGCGGTCGGCGAGGGCCCGGACCAGGTGCAGGGTGGTCAGGCAGCAGAGCCGGGCGGCCTCCTCGGCGCTGCTCTCGTCGGCGACCGGCGGAGCGTCGAGCGCGGACAGCTGGACCACCCGTTCGGGCGGCGCGTCCGCGAAGGCCTCGTCCAGCAGCCGGGCCAGTTGGACCGGGTCGGCCGGGTCGAGGACGTAGCGGCCGGGGCCCTCGGTGCCGTAGGCGGTGCCCCGGCGCGCGAGGACGTAAGGGGCCGCTCCGTCGAGGCGGTGGGCCAGTTCGTCGGCCACGCCGGTCTCGTCGGCGAGGACGAGCCAGCTGCCCTCGGCCGGCGGCTCCTGTGCTGCGGGACGGGGCTGCCAGCGGGTCTCGAAGAGGGCTCCGTCCAGCGGGGAGAGCGCGGCGAGCCGGAACTCGTCGGCCGCGAGGACGAGTTGGCCGTTCTCGTCCCACAGGCGCAGATCGAGGACGGCGGTGTCGCCCTCCACCGAGCGCAGGTCGCAGCTCACCCAGGCGGGGGCGGCGCGCAGGCCGGTGAAGCGCAGGCGTCCGGCGCCGGCGGGCACGAACGCCCTTCCTTGGGGGGCGGCCGCGGGCAGGGCGGCCGTGTGGAAGGAGGCGTCGAGCGTGGCGGGGTGCAGGAGGTGACCGGCGGCGGGCCGGGCGGCCAGGCGGGCCACCGCTGCCGTGCCGCCGTCCCGGTGGCCCTGCTCCAGGCCCCGGAAGGCGGGGCCGTAGTCGATGCCGAGGGCGGCGAGGCCGGCGTAGACGGCGGACAGGTCGACCGGCTCGGTGCAGCGCTCGCGCAGGGCGGCGAGGTCCGGGCCGCTGTCGGCCACCGGTTCGGGGGTGAGGGCGAGGCGTCCGGTCGCGTGCTGCTCCCAGCGCGGCTGCCGCTGTCCGGCGGGTGCCGAGGCGAGGGTGAAGTCCCGGGAGCCGTTCTCCGCGGGACGCAGCACGAGCTGGAGCCGTACGGGCCGGTCGGCGTCCAGGCGCAGCGGCTGGACGAACCGGACGTCGGCCAGGTGCACCTCGTCGCTGTCCGCGAGTGCGGTCGCGGCCTCCAGGACCATGTCGAGGAGGGCGGCGCCCGGCAGCCACACCTCACCCGTGACCTGGTGGTCGGTGAGGTAGGCGAAGCGGCTGTCGTTGAGGTCGATCTCGCTCTGGAAGAGGTCCCGGCCGGGTTCGTCGCTGGCCTGGACGTGGGTGCCGAGGAGCGGTGAGCCGCCGGTGGCGGTGGCCTGGACGGGGGCGAGCCAGTGCCGTTCGCGGGCGAAGGCGTAGGTGGGCAGGTCGGCGCGGCGGTCGTGCGGGAAGAGCGCCGTCCAGTCGGGCGTGTGCCCGGCCGTGTACAGCTCCCCCAGGCGGCCGAGCAGGACGTCGTGCGCGTCCCTGCCGCGGCGCAGGGAGCCGATGCCGGTCGCGTCGATCCCGGCCTCGGCCGCGACGGCCTCGATCGCCGAGGTGAGCGAGGGGTGCGGGCTGAGTTCCACGAAGTAGCGGTAGCCGTCGTCCAGCATCCGCCGGATGGTGTCGGCGAAACGGACCGGTCGGCTCAGGTTGTCGAACCAGTAGCCGGCGTCCAGCTCGTCCCCGGCAACGGGTGCGGCGAGCACCGACGAGTAGAGCGGGGTCGGTGTGCGGGTGCCCCGGATGCCGGAGAAGCGGTCCAGAAGCCCGGCGCGCAGGGGTTCCATGAGCGGGGTGTGCGAGGCGAACGGCGTCGACAGGACGCGGGTGGGGACGCCGCGCTCCTCCAGTCGGCCGCGCAGCTCCGTCAGCGCCTCGGCCTCGCCGGAGACGGCGGTGGCGCCGGGGCTGTTGACGGCTCCGACGAACAACCGGCCGGCGTAGGGCTCCAGCAGGTCCTCGACGTCCGTGAGCGGCAGTTCCACGGCGAGCATGCCGCCGTGGCCGACGAGCGGGACGACCGCCGCGGCCCGCCCGGTGACGGCGGTCACGGCCTCGTCCAGGGTGAGGGCGCCCGCGCTGTACGCGGCGGCGATCTCGCCGAGGCTGTGGCCGACGACGGCGTCCGGGGTGACGCCGAGTTCCCGCCAGGCCGCGGCCAGGGCCGCGTTGACGGCGAACAGCACCGGCTGGAGGTATTCGGTGCGGTCGAGCGGTGAGAACTCCTCGGGTGCGCGCAGCACGTTGAGCACCGACCAGTCGGCGTGCCGCTGGACGGCGGCGTCGATCCGGGTCAGCTCGTCCCGGAAGGCCTCCGACTGGGACAGCAGTTCCAGGCCCATGCCGGCCCACTGGCCGCCGTGCCCGGCGAACACGAAGGCGACCTTGCCCGTCTGGTCCTCGCGGGGCGCGGGCACGGGCTTGCGTCCGCTGTCCAGGGCCTTGAGGGAGGACAGCAGTTCCTCGCGGTCTCCCGCGACGACCGCGGTGCGCCACTCGAAGTGGCTGCGGTGCCGGGCCAGGGTGTGGGCGACGTCGGGGAGTGCGGTGTCGACCGTGACGTGGCGGGCCAGCCGGGCCGCCTGGCCGCGCAGCCCGGCCTCACTGCGTCCGGAGAGCACGAACAGCCGCTTGCCGTCCGGGAGTTGAACGTCCTGGACGGGCCTGGCCGGGGCTTCCTCGACAATGACGTGGGCGTTGGTCCCGCTGATGCCGAAGGCGCTGACCCCGGCCCGCCGCACCCGCTCCGGCGTGGCCGGCCAGGCGACCGGCTCCTGGAGCAGAGCGAGTCCGCTGCCGTCCCACTCGACGTGCCGGCTCGGCGTGTCGGCGTGCAGGGTGGGCGGCAGGGTCTGGTGGCGCAGCGACTGCACGACCTTGATCAGTCCGGCGACGCCCGAAGCGGCCTGCACATGGCCGATGTTGGATTTCAGCGAGCCCAGGTACAGCGGGCGGTCCTGGGGGCGGGAGCCGGCGAAGACCTCGGTCAGGGCGTTGGCCTCGATGGGGTCGCCGAGGGTGGTGCCGGTGCCGTGTGCCTCGATGTGGTCGATGTCGGCGGGTGCCAGCCCGGACAGTTCCAGCGCGCGTCGGATCACCTGTTCCTGGGCCGGGCCGTTGGGTGCGGACAGGCCCTGGCTGCGGCCGTCCTGGTTGACGGCCGTGCCGCGCAGCACGGCCAGCACCTCGTCGCCGTCCCGCTCGGCGTCGCTCAGCCGCTTGAGGACGAGCATGCCGGCGCCCTCGGCCCAGATCGCGCCGTCGGCGTCGTCGGAGAAGGAGCGGCAGCGGCCGGTCGGGGACAGGCCGCGAAGGCGGCTGAACTCCACGAAGGTCTGCGGGGTCACCATCAGTGTCACCCCGCCGGCCAGGGCCAGGTCGCACTCCCCTGCGCGCAGCGCCTGGGCCGCGAGGTGCGTCGCCACCAGCGAGGACGAGCAGGCCGTGTCCACGGTCAGGGCCGGGCCGTGCAGGCCGAGCGCGTAGGCCAGCCGGCCGGAGGCGACGCTGAGCGCCGAGCCGGTGCCGACGTAGCCGTCGAGCTGGTCCAGGCGGGAGCCGGCCAGGTAGTCGCTGCCGAACATGCCGACGTACACGCCGGTGGTGCTGCCCGCGAGCCGGGCGGGCACGATTCCGGCGCGCTCCAGCGCCTCCCAGGCGGTCTCCAGCAGCAGCCGCTGCTGGGGGTCCATGGCGGCGGCCTCCTTCGGGGTGATGCCGAAGAAGCCCGCGTCGAAGGACTCGATGTCGTCCAGGAAGCCGCCCTCGCGGGCGTAGGACTTGCCGAGGGCGTCCGGGTCGGGGTCGTAGAGCGCCTCCACGTCCCAGCGTCCGGCGGGGAACGGGCCGACCGCGTCCCGGCCGTCGGCGACCAGCCGCCACAGCCCGTCCGGGTCGCTCACTCCGCCGGGGAGCCGGCAGGCCATGGCCACGACGGCGATCGGTTCGTCGGTGGCGGGCAGGGTCGTGTGGGGCCGCTGGACCTTGCGTGACGTACGACCCAGCACGTTGGCCAGCAGGTACTCGGCCAGCCGGTCGGCGGTGGGGTGGTCGAAGAGGAGGGTGGCGGGCAGGCGGGTGCCGAGCCGGGTGCCGATGCGGTTGCGCAGTTCGACGGCGGTGACGGAGTCCATGCCGAGGTCGCGCAGCGGCTGGTCGGGGCGCACGGACTCGGCGGAGCGCAGGCCGAGGGCGCGGGAGGCCTCGTCACGGACCAGGGCCAGGACGCGCTCGGCCCGCTCGGACCCGGGCAGCCGGGCCAGGCGGTCGGCGAGGGCGTCGCCCGCGCCGGTGCCGGTGCGCGCCGGGGGCAGCAGCGAGCGCCACACGGTGGTGCCGGCGGCGCCCGACGCGCGCAGGCGGGGCAGGTCGAGGGCCCAGGCGACGAGGTGCGGGGCGCCTCGCCGCAGGCTCAGGGCCACGAGGTCGCGGCCCTGGTCCGGGGTGAGGGCGCGGTGCCCGAGCCGGGCCATGCGGTCCAGGTCGGCGTGGGCGGCGGCCAGTCCCTCACCGGCCCAGGCGCCGAAGGAGACGGAGCTTCCGGGCAGGCCGAGGGCCCGCCGGTGGTGGGCGAGTTGGTCGAGGAAGGCGTTGGCGGCGGCGTAGTTGCCCTGGCCGGCGTTGCCGACGACACCGGCGGCCGACGACACCAGCAGGAACAGGTCCGGCGGGGTGTCGGCGGTGAGCCGGTGCAGATGGAGGGCCCCGTCGACCTTGGGCCGCAGCACCCTGGCCAGCCGCTCGGGCGTCAGCTCGGCCACCACCCCGTCGTCGAGGATCCCGGCGCAGTGCACGACACCGCGCAGGGGCAGTTCCTCGCCGGCCCGGGCGAGTGCGTCGGCGACGTCGTCCGGGTCGGTGACGTCGCACGCGACGACCTCGGCCGCGGCGCCGAGCGCGGCCAGTTCGGCGACCGTGCCGGTCGCGCGGGGGTCTTCGGCACCTCTGCGGGCCGTCAGCAGGAGCCGGGGGACGCCTCGTTCGGCGAGGAGGCGGCCGATGTGCCGGCCGACGGCTCCCAGGCCGCCGGTGATCAGGACGGTTCCGTCCGTGGGGACGGCCTCTGCCCCGCGGTGCTCGTCCTGGCCCTCCGCCGGAACGTGCGGAGCGTTCACGGGCCGGGCGCGCACCAGCCTGGGCGCATACAACTTGCCTTCGCGGAGGGCGAGTTCGGGCTCGTCTCCCAGTCCTGCAGCGGCCGCCCGGAGCGCGGACGCGGGGTCGCTGTCGTCGAGGTCGAGCAGGGTCAGCCCGAGGTCCGGGTGTTCGGCGCGAGCGCTGCGGGCCAGGCCCCACAGCACCGACTGGGCGTACCCGGGTACCGCGTCGCCGTCGGCGACGGCGACCGCTCCACGGGTCACCCACACGGTCCGGGCGGGCGTCTCGGCGTCGGGGAGCGCGAGGAGCCGCTGCAGCTCGGCGAGCGCGGTGGCCGCCAGCTCGTGGGCGGTTGCCGTCGGTTCCTCGTCGAGCGTGGTGCGCGGCCAGAAGCGTACGACGACGTCGGCGCCCGTCTCGCGGCGCTCCAGGGCGTGCAGGGCGGCCTCGGCCCGCGGGTCGGCCGGGTCGCCGGCCACGGCCCAGGTGAGGTCCTGTGCGGCGGCGGGCGGCTCCTCGGTGACGGCCGTCCAGGCCAGCTCGTACAGATGCCGCGCGTTCTCCGAGCCTGCGTCGAGGTCGGCCGGGTCGGCGGCGCGCAGGCGTACCGCCTCCAGACGTCCTGCGGGCAGTCCGTCGGCGTCCCACAGGGTGATGTCCAGGGTGAGATCCGTGGCGGAGGCGCCGGTGCGCCGGACCAGCGCGGTCAGGTCGCCCGTGCCGCCGGGCGGCAGGGTGCAGCGGCCCACGGCGACGGGGAGCAGAGCGCGTCCGTCGGAAAGGCCGAGGGCGGCGGTCACATGGAGGGCGGCGTCCAGCAGGGCCGGGTGCACCGGGTACGGGTCGGCCACGTCCCGGGCGGAGGAGGGCAGCGAGAGGCGGGCGAGGATTTCTCCGTCGCCGGTCGTGACCGCCGACCGTACGGCCTGGAAGGCGGGCCCGTAGCCGAGGCCGAGGGCGGCCAGGCGGTCGTACGTCTGCGCGGTCCAGGCTTCTTCGGCGGTGTCGGGCCACTGAGGGGGAAGGCCTGTGGCGAGCGGAGCCGATCCGGTGGCCGAGGCGGTGGCGTGCAGGGTCCAGCCGGGGGTGTCCTGGCCGCGCGGGCGGCTGTGCACGGTGATCTCGGGCAGGGGGCCGGCGGTGCCGACCTCCACGGAGACCTCGACCGTGCCGGAGCCGGGCAGGACGAGGGGGCTGAGCAGGAGCAGGTCGGTGACGTCGGCCGGGTCGTCCGGGCGGGCCGTGGCGAGCGCGGCGCGGCACAGCTCCGTCAGCGTGGTGCCGGAGACCACGGTGCGGCCGAAGACTTTGTGGTCGGGCAGCCAGTCGGCGGTGGCCGGGGACCATTCGTTGCGGAAGGTCCAGCGGGTCTCGTCGGCGGACTGGAGCTGGATGCCGAGGAGCGGGTGCGCGGCACGGTCGAACAGGGCGGGGCCGCCGGCGCCGGTCTCCGGTTCGATCCAGTGGCGCTGCGGGTCCCACGCGTAGGTCGGCAGGTCGGCGATGTCGCCGGCCGGAACCAGGCGGCGCCAGTCGACCCGCCGTCCGTGGACGTGGAGTTCGGCGGCGGCGCGGTCCAGGCGGCCGGGGCCGTCCTCGTCGCGGCCCAGCGAGCCGACGGTGGTCAGGTCGTGGCCCGTGTCCTCGCCGATGGTGCGCAGCGCGGTGAGCAGCGCGGGATGGGGGCTGAGCTCGACGAAGTGGCGGTAGCCGTCGGCGAGCATGCGCTCGACGGCGGGTGCGAAGCGGACGGCCTCGCGGAGGTTGGTGTACCAGTAGCCGGCCTCCAGTTCCGCGGTGACCGGTTCGCCGGTGACCGTGGAGTACCAGGCGATGTCCGTCGGGTACGTGGTGACGCCGTCGAGTTCGTCGAGGATGCGGTCGCGGACCGGTTCGACCCGGTCGCTGTGGGAGGCGTAGTCGACGTCGAGGCGGCGGACGAACACCTGGCGCGCTTCGAGGCCGGCGAGCAGCTCTTCGACCGGTTCGACGGCACCTGCGACCACGGTGGCGCGGCCGCTGTTGACGGCGGCGACCGAGACGCCTTCGCCGAGGAAGGCCTCCACCTCGCTGTGGGGCAGGGCGATCACGGCCATGGTGCCGGTGCCGGACAGGTCGGTCAGCGCCTGGCTGCGCAGGGCGACCACGGCTGCGGCGTCGTTGAGGCTGAGCGCGCCGGCCACGCAGGCCGCGGCGACCTCGCCCTGGCTGTGCCCGATCACGGCGTCGGGGCGCACGCCCCGGGCCCGCCACACGGCGGCCAGCGACACCATCACGGCGAACAGGGCGGGCTGGACGACGTCCACGCGGTCCAGGGACGGGGCGCCGGCGTCGCCGCGCAGCACGGCCGCCACGGACCACTCGGTGAACGGGCGCAGGGCCGCGTCGCAGCGGTCCAGTTCGTCGGCGAAGACGGGGTCACGGTCCAGCAGGTCGCGGGCCATCCCGGCCCACTGGCTGCCCTGCCCGGGGAAGACGAAGGCCAGCTTTCCGGCGGGGGCGCTCTGTCCGGGGCCCACGGTGGCGTCGGCGTCGGGGTGGCCGTCGGCGAGGGCGCGCAGGGCGTCGAGGAGCCGGACGCGGTCGGACGCCTGGACGACGGCTCGGTGGTCGAAGTGGGTGCGGTGGTGGGCGAGGGTCGCTGCGACCTCGGGGAGCGGCAGCTGCGGGTGTGTCTCGAGAGCGTCGAGCAGCCGGGCGGCCTGGCCGTGGAGGGCGGGGAGGCTGCGGGCGGAGAGGGGGTAGAGGGTGGGGGCGGACCGCTCGGCGGGGGTGTCGGCGACGGGGGGTTCCGGCGCCTCCTCCAGGACCGCCGGGGGTTCCGGCGCTTCCTCCAGGACCACGTGGGCGTTGGTGCCGCTGATCCCGAAGGCGCTGACGCCGGCCCGGCGCACCCTGCCCCCGGTGCGCGGCCAGGCCTGTCCGGCGCTGTGCACGCGCAGCCCGCTGCCGGTCCAGTCGATGTGGTCGGTGAGGTGCTCGGCGTGCAGGGACTCGGGTATGTGCTCATGGCCGAGCGCCAGGACGGTCTTGATGACGCCGCCGATGCCCGCGGCCGCCTGGGTGTGGCCGATGTTGGACTTCAGGGAGCCGATGCCGAGGGGGCGGTCGGCGGGGCGGTCCGGGCCGAACACGTCGGCCAGGGCCCGGAGTTCGATGGGGTCGCCGAGGCGGGTCCCGGTGCCGTGGGCCTCGACGTGGTCGAGGTCGTGCGGGGTGAGCCCGGCCGCGTCCAGGGCGGCGCGCAGGACCCGTTCCTGTGCCGGGCCGTTGGGTGCGCTCAGGCCCTGGCTGCGGCCGTCCTGGTTGATCGCCGAGCCCTTGACGACGGCCAGGATGTGGTCGCCGTCCCGGCGTGCGTCCGCGAGCCGCTTGAGCAGGACGAGACCGCAGCCCTCGGCCCAGACGACACCGTCCGCGTCGGCGGAGAACGGGCTGCACCGCCCGGACGGGGACAGCCCGCGCAGCCTGCTGAACTCGACGTGCCCGCGCGGCGTGATCAGCAGCGTGGCTCCGCCGGTCAGGGCGAGATCGCACTCCCCGCTCACCAGGGCGCGCGCCGCCAGGTGCAGGGCGACCAGCGAGGACGAGCAGGCGGTGTCGACGGTGACCGCCGGCCCCTGCAGGCCGAGGGTGTAGGCGATGCGTCCGGAGGCCACGCTGGCCGCCGAGCCGGTGCCGACGTGTCCGTCGAGTTGCGCGAGTGGTGCCGCGGCGAGGTAGCCGCTGTCGTACAGGCCGAGATAGACGCCGGTGGAGGTGCCGTTCAGGGACTCCGGGAGGATTCCGGCGCGCTCGATCGCCTCCCAGGCGGTCTGCAGGAGCAGCCGCTGCTGGGGGTCCATGGCGGCGGCCTCGCGCGGGGAGATGCCGAAGAAGGCCGCGTCGAATCGGTCGATGCCGCCGTCGAGGAAGCCGCCGCGCAGGGTGTAGGCCTTTCCGGTGGCCTCGGGGTCGGGGTCGTACAGACCGTGCGTGTCCCAACGGCCCGCCGGCACCTCGGAGACGGCGTCCTCGCCGGTGGCGAGCAGCCGCCACAGGGCCTCGGGGTCGTCGGCGCCGCCGGGGAAGCGGCACGCCATGGAGATGATCGCGACGTCGTCGCCGGGGCCGGCCGGCGCCGCGGACGGACGGGGTGACGGCGTCTGCGCCCGGGGCTGTTCGAAGACGGCGTGGGCGACGGCGGCGATCGTGGGGTGGTTGAAGACGAGGGACGGCTCGAGGGGGCGGCCGGTCAGTGTGCCCAGTTCGGCGACCAGGGTCACCAACTGGCGTGAGCCTAGGCCGAATTCGGCGAGCGGCCGGTGCGGGTCGACGTGCGCCGGGTCGGTGTCGGCCGCCTCGGCTACGGCCGATGCCAGCCAGGCCCTGACACCCTCGGAGGTCGTCAGGGACGGCTCGGGGGTCGGCTTCGGGATCTCGTTCGCAGGCATCTGGGCAGGTGTCCTCGTGAACTCGGGCTCAGGCTGGATGTCCGTGTCGTACGACGGGTACGGGCACGGCGGAGTGGGCGTACGGCCCGCAGGGGGCGCCGTACGCGGTGACCGGAAGGCCGGCGGGGCCTCCGGCGCGGGCGGGCGCGCCGGAGGCGGGCGGGGTCAGGCCACGGCGGGCGCGGTCACCACGGAGAGGGTGCCGTCGAGGTACGCCGTCCGGGTGGCACGGCGCTGGATCTTCCCGCTGGAGGTCTTGGGGATGGTGCCGGGCTGGACCAGGACGACGTCGCGCAGGGACAGGCCGTGGGCCTCCCCGACCGCGCTGCGGATCAGGTCGGTGATCTTCTCGGACTCGCCGGCGGTGTCCGGGGCGATCTCGGCGACGAGGACAGGCTGTTCGCCGTCCGCTGCGCTGTCCACGGAGAACGCGGCGGTGCAGCCGGGGCGCAGGGCCGGGTGGGTGAGCTCGGCGGTCAGCTCCAGGTCCTGCGGGTAGTGGTTGCGGCCGTCGATGACGATGAGGTCCTTCAGGCGGCCGGTGACGAACAGCTCGCCGTTCCGCTGGAAGCCGAGGTCGCCGGTGCGCAGGAACCGGCCCTCGCGGCCGGGGAGCTGGGCGCGGAAGGTCTCGCGGGTGGCGAGGGTGTTGCGCCAGTAGCCCTTGGCCACGCTCGCTCCGCCCACCCAGATCTCGCCGACCTCGCCCTCGGGCAGTTCCTCCTGCCACTCGGGATGGACGATGGCCACGGTCACTCCCGGGCCGGGCCGGCCGCAGCCGACGGCGGCCGCATCGGCCTCGCCGGCGTTCGGGGCGCCGTCGGCGGCGGCGAGCAGCGTCGGCGGGGTGGCCACGGTGCCGCCGGTGACCATCAGGGTGGCCTCGGCCAGGCCGTAGCAGGGGTAGAGGGCCTCGCGGCGGAATCCCGCGGGGGCGAACGTGCCGGCGAAGCGGCGCAGGGTGGCCGCGCGCACGGGCTCGGCGCCGTTGAAGGCGACCTTCCACGAGCTGAGGTCGAGGCTGTCGATCAGGTCCGGGCCGGCGTGCTTCAGACACAGCTCGTAGGCGAAGTTGGGAGCGCCGCTGGTGTGCGGGCGGAAGCGGCTGACCGCGGTGAGCCAGCGGGCCGGCTGCTGGAGGAAGTGCAGGGGCGAGAACAGGGTCGCGGTGGCGCCGAGGTACACGGTGTTCAGGACCGGGCCGATGAGCCCCATGTCGTGGTAGACGGGCAGCCAGCTGACGAACAGCTCCTGGTCGTGTGCGGCGATCGCCTCGGGCGTGTGGCCCATGCGCTCGGTGATGACCCGCTGGTTGTCCAGCAGGTTGCCGTGGGTGACCACGACTCCGCGCGGGGCCGAGGTGGAGCCGGAGGTGTACTGGAGGAACGCGACGGAGTCCGCGGTGAGTTCGGGTGTGCGCCAGGCGGCCGCCGCGTCGTCGGGTATGTCCTCGGTGGCGACGCGGGCGATCCCGTCGAGTTCGGGCAGGTTCTCGGCCATGCCGTCGAGCGCGGCCATGACGTCGCGGCCGCCGAGGATGACCTTGGTGTCGGCGTCGGCCATCAGGCGCTTCATCCGGGTCAGTGCGCGATGGTTCTGCGAGCGACCCTGCGGGGGAACGCCCGGTACGGCGACCACACCGGCCGAGAGGCAGCCCAGGTAGGCGCAGATGAACTCCAGACCGGGCGGGTACAGGAGCATGGCGCGCGAGCCGGCCAGTCCGCGCTCCTGGAGCCAGGCCGCGACGGCCCGGGAACGGGTGGCCAGCCGGTCGTAGGTGAGTTCCTGGGTCTCTCCGTCGCAGTCACCGGTGACGAGATGGCGGTACGCGGTGCGCTCCGGATGGTTCGAGGCGTGCGAGGTCAGCAGTTCGACCAGGGAACGTGCCATAGGACGAGTCTTCACCTGTCTGAATGGGTGGCGAGTAAACGGGAGTTCGGGCGTCTGTTGCTCGGACGCACGGAGTCGGCGTCAACCCGGCCTCGTTGCCGGGTCGTTGGACTCGACCCCTCGCACAGGGAACCGTGGGTCGGACGGCTCCTCGTGATCCCCCCGCAGCAGTCTGCTACCGGTGGGTAGGACCATAGCAAGATCTGTTTGATCGAGACGCCGGGCGGGCGTAAACGCTTCGTATCCAAGTGAGTTCGTTCAGCTGACCATCCGTGACGAACACATGAACCAGCTGCGCACGTACGGTCGGCGTGTTCCCTCGTGGCATTCGTCACACACCGTGTTCACCTCACTACCGAGAGTCAGGAAATATCAGGCGATCACCCCGAATGCCGGACACGTGAATCCGCCCTATCGTGCTGTCATGGAGCACGCACTGAGTCCCGCAACCCTCGCCGAACTGCGGCGCCCGCGTCCTTACCCGGCAGTGTCCGTGCTGACGCCGACGCACCGCCGCGAACCCGAGAACGGCCAGGATCCGGTCCGGCTGCGCAATGTGGTGGCCGAGGCCAGGAAGCGGCTGGAATCCGACCCCGCCGTCAGCCGGGAGCGGCGCGCCGAGGTCGTGGCACAGCTCGACCGCGCCCTGGCGGAAGTGGACCTGGCGCACGCCGAGGACGGCCTGGTGATCTTCGCAGCGCCGGGCGAGCACCAGGTCTGGTCGCTGGCCCGCACGGTCCCCGAACGGGTGGTGTTCTCGGACACCTTCCTCACCCGCAATCTGGTCTCGGCCCAGGCCGCCGAGCGGCCCTTCTGGGTGCTGTCGCTCGCCGCCGACCGCATCACCCTCTGGAGCGGCGGCCCCGACCGGGTCGTCGAGGACCACTCCGGCGGCTTCCCCCTGATCCACATCCGGGAGAACTTCGACGCCGAGCGGCTGATGCAGATCGGCGACCAGCCCAGCACCTTCCGTGACGAGGGCACGCGCCAGTACCTGCGCGAGGCGGACACCGCCATGAGCACGGTCCTGCGCGATCAGCCCCGCCCGCTGTACATCACCGGCGAGCAGGCGGCACTGTCCCTGCTGGACGAGGTCGGCAGCATCGCCAAGTCCGCCGTGCAGGTCCCGCGCGGGGGCCTCGCGCACGCCGGCCCGGACGCCGTGTGGCAGGCCCTCAGGCCGGTCCTGGAGGCGGAGGCCCGCAACGACGCCACGTCCGTCGTCAGGGAACTCACCTCGGCCCGCGGGCACAAGGCCTTCGCGGCCGGGGTGGACGAGCTGTGGCAGAACGCCCGGGACGGCCGCGTCCGGCTCCTCGCCGTCGAGGAGAACTACCGCACGACCGTCCGTGACGACGGCGACCACCTCGTCCCGGCCGAGGCAGGCGACCTGGACGCCCGTGACGACATCGTGGACGAGATCGTCGAGCAGTGTCTGGAGACCGGCGCCGACGTGCGCTTCGTCCCGGACGGCACACTGGGCGACGCGAACGGCATCGCGGGGGTGCTGCGGTACTGAAGCACCCTCCGGGCAGCGCTCCCTTCGCGGCGTACGCTACGGCGTGATCGTCGGCGTAAGGGAGCGCGCACATGGGTGACCTGCTGGGTGTGGCCGTACTGGGTGCCGGACACATGGGAGCCGACCACATACGACGCCTCGGCCAGGTGGTGAGCGGCGCCAGGGTGGCCGCCGTGGCCGACCCCGACGGCGAGCGCGCGAAGGAGGCTGTGGCCGGCCTGGACGGCGTCACCGTGCACACGGACCCGCTGGCCGTGCTGGACGCGCCGGGCGTGGCGGCCGTCCTGATCGCCTCCCCCGGCCCCGCGCACGAGGAGGCGCTGCTCGCGGCGTTCGACCGGGGCCTGCCCGTGCTGTGCGAGAAGCCCATGGTGCCGGAGTCCACAGGTGCGCTGCGGGTGGTGGAGGCGGAGGCGCGGCTCGGCCACCGGCTGGCGCAGATCGGCTTCATGCGGCGCTACGACACGGAGTACCTGCGGCTGAAGTCGCTGCTGGACGGCGGCAGCCTGGGCCGCCCCCTGATGCTGCACTGCACCCACCGCAACGTCTCGTCCCCCGACCACTTCACCAGCGCCATGCTGATCAACAGCTCCGTCTCGCACGAGATCGACGCGGCCCGCTGGCTGCTCGGGCAGGAGCTGACGGCGGTCACCGTGCTGCGTCCGGCGTCCTCGGCGGACGCACCCGAGGGCCTGGTCGATCCGCAGTTCGTGCTGTTCGAGACCGAGCACGGCGCGCTCGTCGACGTGGAGGTCTTCGTCAACTGCGGCTTCGGCTACCAGGTGCGCTGCGAGGCCGTGTGCGAGGCGGGCAGCGCCCGGATCGGCGACGGGCACACCATGGTGGTCACCTCCCGGGGCAGCGCCGCCGAGGAGGTGGCGCAGGACTACCTCGTCCGCTTCGCCGACGCCTACGACCGCGAGGTGCAGGCGTGGGTCGACGCCACCCGGCGCGGTGAGGTCACCGGCGCGAGCGTCTGGGACGGCTACGCGGCCTCGGTCGTCGCCGAGGCGGGGGTCCGGGCGCTGGAGAGCGGCGGCCGCACGGCCGTCGAGCTCGCACCGCGCCCGGACCTGTACGCCCGGGTCAGCCGCTGACGCTGCCGGCGCCCGTCTCCAGGTGTCCGGTGAAGCGGCGCGACCAGGTCGCGTCGGAGTCGACGGTCACCGTGAAGTCGTACCAGCCGTTCTGGTACGCGACGGCATTGAAGTAGTCCTCCGTCGAGGCACCCGCGGCGACGTTGTAGGTCCAGGGGCCGTCGGTGCGGTAGTGGTTCGAGGCGATGGTGAACTTCACCGACGACGCACCCGAGTTGGTCATCTTGAAGTAGACGGCCAGCTTGCCCGTGCCGGGCTCCACCGCGTAGCGGGTGCTCACCTCGGCCGACTTGCCGGCCTTGGTGGCGTCGCCCTGGAAACGGCGGAGGAACCGGTTGGGACCGACCATGCTCACGTCGTACTTGCCGGAGCCGAAGCCCGTTCCGATGTTGAAGTAGTCGGAGGCGGTGCCGCCCGCGTCGACGGTGTACTGCCAAGGCGTGGTGTCGCGGTAGGCGTTGGGGTGCAGCGAGAAGTGCGCCGCCCGGGCCGCCGGGCCGCCCTGGTTGGTCATCGTGAACCAGGCGAGGATCTTGCCGGCGGACCCGAACTCCAGGTGGTCCAGGTATCCGTTCGGCTGGTACGGCAGCGCGCGGGCCGGGCGGGTGCCGGGCTCCTGGGCGGGCAGGGCGTTGTTCGTCGGCACGGGGTTGGGCAGCGGGCCGCAGGTGTCGCTGCCGATGACGCTCGTCGTGGGCAGCGCGACGGAGCCGTAGACCGGATGGGCGAAGTCGAAGACACCGGTCAGGTCGCCGCTCACCTTGCGTCGCCAGGCGCTGATGTTGGGGCAGTTCGCGGGCTTTCCGAGGGCCGTCGTCCAGGTCTCCAGGAAGCGCAGCACCGAGGTGTGCTCGAAGACCTCCGAGGAGACCCAGCCGCCGCGCGTCCAGGGCGAGACGACGATCATCGGCACGCGGAAGCCGAAGCCGTACGGCACCCCGTTCAGGAACTCGCCGGCGGTTCCGGCGGGCGGGGCCGGGGGCGGAACGTGGTCGAAGAAGCCGTCGTTCTCGTCGTAGTTGAGGAACAGGACGGTGGAGTCGAAGACGTCCTGGTCCGCGGCGAGAGCCTGGTACACCAGGCTGACGAAGTGGGCGCCGTCGCCGGGCGGGGCGTACGGGTGCTCGGAGAAGGCCTGGTTGGGGACCACCCAGGAGACCTGCGGCAGGGTACCCGCGAGGACGTCGGCCTTGATGGCGGCGGCGATGTCGTCCGGAGTCGAGCCGATGACCTTCGGCACGGAGGCCATGCCCCGGTCGTGGAGCGGGTCGCCCGCCTTGGCGTTCGCGAAGTTCTTGAAGTAGGCGCAGCCGTTGTCGCCGTAGTTGTCGGCCGCGTTCTGGTAGACCTTCCAGGTCACTCCGGCGGCCTGCAGCCCCTCGGCGTAGTTCTGCCAGGTCAGGCCCGACTCGTCGCCGCCGTCGTAGCTGGAGGAGTCGACCTTGCCGCTCCACAGGTAGGTGCGGTTGGGGCCGGTCGCGCTGAGGGTGGAGCAGAAATAGGCGTCGCAGATCGTGTAGCTGTCCGCGAGCGCGTAGTGGAAGGGGATGTCGGAGCGGTCCAGGTAGCCGAGCGAGCGGACGTTGCCGACACCCGAGACCCAGTTGTCGAGGCGGCCCTTGTTCCACGCGGAGTGCTGCGAGGACCAGGAGTGCGGCAGGTCACCGCTGCACTGGGCGAGGGTCTCGCCGTCCTCGCCGCCCGCGGCCGGGGTCGCGCTGAGCTTCCACGGGTACTGGCGGCCCGTGCCGTTCGGCTGGTTGAAGACCGGGTAGCCGCCGCTCAGGGTGATGCCGCTGCGGTCGTCGAAGCCGCGGACGCCCTTCAGGCGCCCGAAGTAGTGGTCGAAGCTGCGGTTCTCCTGCATGAGGACGACCACATGCTTCACGTCCCTGATCGTGCCGGTCGCCGCGGCGTCGGCAGCGGCGGCGATGGGGGTACCTCCCAGAGCGAGCGCATCCGAGCTCTCGGGGAGGATGCCGGCGCCCAGCGCCGCTCCCGCCGCCACGGATGCGCCGAGCCCCACGAAGCCTCTTCGGCTGATCGGTGTCATTGGCCCCGTCCTCGTCACCGGAGTGCCCCTGCGGCACACCGCGCGCCAGGGTGCCCGCGGCGACCGTCGAGGGCCCTGGCTGTGCGGTGAGGCGCGGGTGAATAAAAGTCAAAGTCGCAGCTCCGGTCCGGGCGGCGGCTCACACGCCGCCGAACAGGGTGCTCAGGCCCTGCTCCACGACAGCCGCCACGTCCTCCTGCCCGGCCGCCACCACGGCGTAGGTGTTCAGCAGGAAGCGGCGCAGCGCCGAGGTCGGGAACTGGAGCAGTGCGAGGCCGGACGGCGAATGGAGTTCGAGGACCGTCCGGGTGCGGCCGTACGGCCATATCTGTACGTCGCCGTGCCCGGCCGGGGCGCGCAGGCCCTGGTCGAGCAGGGAGCGCGCGAAGGTCCAGGTGACCTCGTCGCCCGCCAGGGTGGCCTCGGGCGGGAAGTCCACGAAGACGGCCAGTGGGTCGTCCGCCGTGTAACGCAGGACGGCCGACACCGGGACCTCCCGGTCCTCGGCGGTGACGAGACGGGCATGGGCGGGCTGCGCGATGATGGTGTCCATGCTTTTAAGGAGTCATCCGGGGCTCTTCACAGGACGTCAAATCCGGACAGAGTTGGTGCGCCTCGGCCGGACGGCGTCATGATGGAACATCAGAGCGTCGAACAGGCGACTGAGGGCGACACCAAAGCCCCTGGCATCGGTCAAGTCCCGTAGCAATCCTACGACTTGAGCCCCGGCGCGCGTACGTCATCCGTACCCGCGGAACAGGCCGGGAAGACTCTGGCATATGCCGGAAGCACCACCGTATCGTGTGTTGCCAAATCCCTTACAGGGCGTCGCGGGCTGTGCGACAGTCGTAACGGTCCCTCCGTCCCCCTTGGCCGTACCGTCCCCATCGGAGTGCGTCATGCCGTCCCCAGTCTCCGCGGACCGCTCAGCCGCCCAGCCGCCCGGGCGCGGCTCGGTCGAGGCCCTGATCACGCAGGCACGGCGGCTCAAGGGCGACGTGGACGCCGTACGACGGGACACGCAGAGCGACGGTTCGGACCCGGAGGAGCGGTGGCAGCGGGCTCTGTACGAGCTCGCACTGCACCAACTCGAGGACCTGGACACCCACTTGGCGCAACTGCGGGACGGCCCGGAGCCCGACCCGGCCGAGGGGTGCGCCGGCATCCCGGTCGTCCGGCCGGCCCCGGCCGCCCGCGCCCCGCACGGCTCGCTGCTCAGCCGGGTAGGCAGCGCGGAGTGGAACCTGCTCACGGACGAGGCGAGCTGGTCCGGGGAGCTGTACGAGATCCTGGGCCTCGACCCGGCCGCCCCCGCGCTCACCCTGGACGAACTGCCCTCGCTGGTTCTCGCGGAGGACCGGCCGAAACTGACCTCGATGGTGACGGACTGTCTGGTCGACGCCAAGCCGATCGACGGCGAGTTCCGCGTCCTGCGGCCCGACGCCACCGTGCGGACCGTACACATGATGGGCGAGCCCGTGCTCGGGGACGACGGCAGCACCGCCTCGATGTGGGCCGTGCTGCGCGACGTCAGTGAACTGCGCCGCAGCCAGCGGACCGTGCGTGAGACCCGTGACTCGCTGCACGACCACCGGCGGCAGGCCCAGACCGAGCACCGGCTGGCGGTCGAGCTGCAGGAAGCCGTGCTGCCGCCATGGCGCGGCTCCCTGCGGCTCCCGCACCGGGGGCCGCAGACCCTCGACCTCGCCGCCCACTATCTGCCGGCCGCGACGAACGCCCTGATCGGCGGGGACTGGTACGACGCTCTGGAGCTGTCCGACGGCGCGACCCTGCTCAGCGTCGGCGACCTCACCGGGAACGGGGTCACCGTCACCTCCGGCATGGCGATGCTGCTGGGCGCCGTGCGCGGCATGGCGATGGCCGGCACCCGGCCCGGTCACCTCCTGTCCATGCTCAACCAGTTACTCGACGCCACCGTGCAGCCCGCCCTCGGCAGCGCCGTCTGCTGCCACTACCGGCCCGGGACCCGCACTCTGGTGTGGGCGCAGGCAGGACACCCCGCCCCGCTGCTGTACCGCGGCGGGACGGGGCGCATGCTGAACGCACCGAACGGTGTCCTGCTCGGCGCCACCACAGGCGCCACCTACGGGCAGGCCGAGGTGACCCTGGAGCCCGGCGACCTCCTTCTGCTGCACACCGACGGGCTGGTGTCCGGGCACAGCACGACCACCTCAGTGGACCGGCTGCTCGACCTCGCCCCACGCTTCGGCGCGGCGCGCACCGCGCAGGAGTGTGTGCGAACGGTCGTGGAGGAGTTCGGCGGAGCCCAGCGCCAGGACGACGCATGCGTACTCGTCGCCAGGGTCACCTCATGAGCTGACCCTGCCGGGCCTTCCAGGCCCTGTTGGGTCTTTCCGTTGGGTCTTTCCGGGAAGACGCGGTGTACAGGCCCCCTATGCCTGCGCGCTGTTGTCGCTCCTGCCCTTCGGCTTCGGCAGCACGAGCATGATCTCCTCCCGCAGCTCGTGGATCTTCGGGTAGCCGGCGTACTCGGCGGTGAGCCGGTACATCTGCCGCAACCGGTCCCAGGTGCGGCGGGAGGAGTTCGAGCCCATCGACATCAAGGCCAGCCGTGCGTAGCGGTTGGCCTGTTCCGGGTCGTCGGCGATGAAGCAGGCCGAGGCCATGGACAGATGGTCGAAGATCTTCGACCGCTCCCGTCCGTCGATGCGCAGGGCCAGGGCCTTCTCCGCGTAGTGCTGAGCGTGCGCGGCCGCACCCGGGTCGAACTCCGCGAGCGTGCGGTAGGCGAGGGCCTGCATGCCGTACAGATCCTCGTCCTTGAAGGTCTGCATCCAGTCCGGCGGTTCCACGTCCTGCCGGTCGGAGACGAAGAGGTCCTCCGCCTGTCCGAGCGTGCGACGCATCGCCTGGCCCTTGCCCATGGAGGCCTGCGCCCAGGCCTCGATGGTGTGGAACATCGCCTTCGTACGCGGCTGGAGGCGCTCCCCCGAACCGGCCTGGGCGAGCTTCATCAGGTCCAGCGCGTCGTCGGGCCGGCCGAGGTGCACCATCTGACGGGCCGCCCGGGACAGGGCCTCCCCGGCGCGCGGCCGGTCACCGCCCTCACGGGCGGCATGGGCGGCGATGACGAAGTACTTCTGGGCCGTGGGCTCCAGGCCGACGTCGTGCGACATCCAGCCCGCGAGGACGGCGAGGTTGGCGGCGACGCCCCACAGGCGCCGCTGGAGATGGGGTGGGTGGTGGTAGGCGAGCATGCCGCCCACCTCGTTGAGCTGGCCCACGACCGCCTTGCGCTGGAGTCCGCCGCCACGGGCGGCGTCCCAGGCTCGGAACACCTCGACCGAGCGCTCCAGTTCCTCGATCTCCTGCGACCCGATGGGGGCGGCCTCATAGCGGTCGAACCCAGCGGGGTCGGCGTGCAGGGGATCGTCGAGGACAGGGGCGTCGGCCTTCAGGGTCGGGTCGGTGTGCAACCAGTCGTACATGGCGCTGCTGAGTGTGGATCCTGCGGCGAGCGCGGCACCCGCGCCCACCAAGCCGCGTCGGTTGAGCATGAGGTCCATTCCCGTGAATTCGGTGAGGACCGCGGCGGTCCGTTCGGGCGCCCACGGCACTCCGTCGGGATGTTCCGCATTCCCGTCGCCCTGCCGTTTCCCCGCACGCCCGTGCCGCACCAGACCGAGGTCCTCGATGGTCACGACACGGCCGAGACGCTCGGTGAACAGGGCCGCCAGCACCCGCGGCACGGGATCGCGCGGGATCTCTCCCGTGTCGATCCAACGCCGCACCCGGGAGGTGTCGGTCGACAGCTGGGGGTGGCCCATGGCCGCCGCCTGCTTGTTGACCAGCCTCGCGAGTTCACCCTTGGACCAGCCGGCCAGGCCGAACAGGTCCGCCAGGCGGGTGTTGGGTTGTCCGCTCACGTCAAGCCCCCAGGTTCTCGGCTGAGTTGACAGTAGCCCCGTGGAGGTTGCCGGGCGACTATTCGCCACGGTTCGCCAGGGTGCGCCAGATGGTGTGCCACTGGGCATGGGGTGTCAGGTAGGAAAGCGCCACCCCGACCCGGTCGCCCTTCATATGACGGGTGCACTCCCCAGGGTGCATCCGGGCGGCCGGGCCGGGTGGGCGTATGAACTCAAAGCACCCACATTGCGTATGCACTTCGCGTGTGGACTTCGAGCATGGATGTACAGGCAGGCACCGCAGGCACACGAAGGGATCTGTATCTCCCATGTACGCAGCATCGTCCTCCGTGTCCGCTCCGCCCCGGCCGCTGCGTCCCCGCCCTGCGGGTGGCGGGCCGTATCTCGACCCGGCGGCGCGGCCGGGAGCACCCGTACTGGGTGCGGGCCGGCCGCGGCGCGTTCCGGGGCAGCCCGGATCCCAACCGCTGAGCGGGAGACTCGACTTGTCCGGCCCCCAGGGGGCACAGCTGCGCACCGCGATCGCGTCGGTGCACCGGATCTGTCCGGAGTTCGCTCCGGTGCAGGTTCTGCGCCGCAGCGGACGCTCCGTTCTGCTGGTGGGGACGACGGGTCGCAGCACGGCCGTGGCCAAGTGTCTCCTCGACCAGTCGCCCGCCTGGGCGGAGCGGATCCGCCACGAAATAGCCGCATACCGCTCGTTCGTCCGGCATCGCCCGCCCGTGCGGGTGCCGAGACTGATCGCGGCGGACCCGGACAACTGCACGCTGGTGATCGAGCGCATGCCGGGCCGGGTGGCGGCGCTCCAGCGGCATCCGATCGAGGCCCCGCCCCGGCCTGACATCCGGACCGCGCTCGGCGCGATCTGCCGGCTGAACGCCTGGCGGCCCCCGGCGGGCACCTTCGATGCCCCGCTGGACTACGCGGCCCGCATCTCCCGGTACCACGAGCTGGGCCTGCTCACCGACCGGGACCTGGGCGACCTGCAGAAGCTGCTGCACGGCATCGCGCACGCGGCGGGGCGCCAGGGGATGGGCCAGTTCTGCCACGGTGACGCCCTGCTCTCGAACATCCTGCTCTCACCGGCCGGTCCAGTGCTGGTGGACTGGGAGCACGCGGGCTGGTATCTGCCGGGGTACGACCTGGCGACGCTGTGGCTGGTCCTGGGGGACGCGCCGGTGGCCCGGCGTCAGATCAGTCAGATCGCCCAGTCGGCGGGCCCGGCCTCCCGGGACGCCTTCCTGGTGAACCTGATGCTCCTGCTGACCCGGGAGATCCGGACGTACGAGACGGCCGTGCAGCGTTCGATGCACGAAACGACCCCGGCGGCACCGGGTACGGCCCACCCGGGTGCTGCGCCGTCCGGCGAGGAACAGCGGCTGCTGCTCAGGCGGCTGCACGACGACTGCCAGCTGGCCCGCCGGGCCGTGCGCGCGGCGGTCGGCACTCGCTAGCGGGGACGACGGCTCCGCGGTGCGCCCAGAGCGGCGGCGCACCGCGGACCTTCGTGTGTCCGGCCTCGTGCGGGGGCCACTGGTGTACGCCACTGACGCCCCGCAGGCCCGCGCACCGCCGCTGCGAAACTCGCCGAACCCCGTGGTGACATGGGAAATCAGGGGCCCGAGGGCATCATTGACGGATCGTCGGCAAAGCCGGTACCACTGACCCAGCTCGGCGCCGCCCGCTCCGCTCCGCCCGTCACAGGAGGCCGCATTGCGAGGATCCGCCACCGACCCCACGTCCACACCCGGCCACAGACACCTGAGGAGGACCGCCGGCGCGCTCGCCACCGCGGCCCTGCTGCTGCCGCTGCTCGGCGCGGCCCCGGCCCGGAGCGCCACGGATTCCTCCGACGACCGGCTCCAGCGCGCCTTCGCCTCCGCGTCCGCCGAGTATCACGTACCGCAGAGCGTCCTGCTGGCCGTCTCCTACCTCCAGTCCCGCTGGGACTCGCACGCCGGGGCGCCCAGCGTGACCGGTGGGTACGGCCCGATGCACCTCACCGACGCCCGGACCGCGCTCGCCACCACCGAGCACCTCGCCGAGGGCAGCGAGGACGCCCGCGGGGACAACGCCCGCACGGCCCTGCACCCCGACATCAAGGTGACCGGGAACCCGGCGCTCCCGGCCCGCCTCAAGACGCTGCCCAGAGCGGCCGAGCTGACGGGGATCCCGGCGGCCGAGCTGCGCACCGACCCGGCCGCCAACATCGCCGGCGGCGCGGCCCTGCTCGCCGCCGCCCAGAAGGAGCTGGGCGAGCCGGCGAGCACCGACGCGGCCGACTGGTACGGCGCGGTGGCCCGCTTCTCCGGCGCGGACGACACGGCGACCGCGGCGGTCTACGCCGACGACGTGTACGACGTGCTGCGCACCGGCGAGGAGCGCACCACGGACGACGGCCAGCTGGTCATCCTCACCGCCCAGCCGCACCTCGCCCCCGACACCGCCCAGCTGGGGCGGACCGGTCTGCGCACGGTCGCGGCGCAGGACACCGAGTGCCCGAAGTCGGTGTCCTGTGAATGGATCCCGGCGCCGTACGCCCAGTTCGGGAACGACGACTACGGCAACCACGACCTCGGCGACCGTCCGGCGTCACAGCGCATCAAGTACATCGTCATCCATGACACGGAGGGCGCCTGGGACGGCGTGCTGAATCTGGTCCAGGACCCGACCTATGTGTCCTGGAACTACACCATCCGCTCCACGGACGGTCTGATCGCCCAGCACGTGAAGGCGAAGGACGTGGCCTGGCACGCGGGAAACTGGGACATCAACGCCCGGTCCGTCGGCATCGAGCACGAGGGCTTCCTCGCCGCGCCGGACGCCTGGTACACGGAGGCCATGTACCGGTCCTCGGCGCGCCTGGTGAAATACCTGGCCCGGCAGTACGGCATCCCGCTGGACCGGCAGCACGTCCTGGGCCACGCCAACGTGCCCGGCCCGACCACCTCCACCGTCCCGGGCATGCACACGGACCCGGGCCCGTACTGGGACTGGCGGCACTACTTCCAGCTGCTGGGCCACCCCTTCAAGCGCACGGGCGGCAAGCACTCCTCGCTGGTGACGATCCTGCCGGACTACGCCTCCAACCGGCCCGTGTACACGGACTGCACCACCAAGGGCGCGCCCTGCACGGCGCACGGCTCCAGCGAGGTGCGGCTGTACTCCGACCACGACGTGAAGGCGCCGCTGATCAAGGACATCGGCCGGGGCACCGCACCGACCACCGGGGTGAACGACCTGTCCTCGCGGGTCTCCACCGGCCAGCAGTACGCGGTCGCCGACCTCTGGGGCGACTGGACGGCGATCTGGTACCTCGGGCAGAAGGCCTGGTTCGAGAACCCGCGCAAGGAGCCCACGGCGGTGCGGGCGTCCGGTCTCGTCGTCACCCCGAAGGACGGCCTGGCCGGCATCCCGGTGTACGGCCGGGCGTACCCGGAGAAGGAGGCCTATCCGGCGGGGGTGCCCGCGCAGTCGGTGGTGCCGCTGCCGTACACGATCCCGGCCGGACAGAAGTACGTGGTCGGCGACGAGGTTCCCGGCGAGTACTACTACGCGGTCACCTTCACCACCGACTCGCACCGGGTCGTGGTCGGCAAGGACCTGTACTACGAGATCCAGTACGGCCACCGGGTGGCGTTCGTGCGCGCCGCGGACGTTCGTCTGACGGGTTCCGCCGGCTAGCCGGAACCGGTCGGGTCAGCCCTGCTGGAACAGCTCCGCCGGGAGCGGCTTCAGCAGGGCGTACAGGTCGTCCGTGATGGGTCGGTCCCAGGCGGCGATGGTCACGAGGACGCCGTCGCTGCGGTCGAACTGGACGCAGGAGATCCGGCTCTCGGAGAGCTTCAGGCGGCGCACGATCAGGAGGTTGTCGCCCTGCAGGACGGGCGTGTCCTCGGTGCCGACGACGGTGACCTCCTCGTCGTTCTCCAGCGCCAGCAGCAGCTGGCCCACCTCGAAGGGGATCTCGCCCTCGGCGACCTCCCGGGCCGGGGAGCCCTCGGGGAGATTGCCGATGATCATGGCGGGGCCGCGGCCGCCGAACAGGTCGTAGCGCAGGAAGACACCCTGGCAGGTGCCGTCGGGGGCGGGCAGCAGGCCCGCGCCGAGGTTGCCCGGCCAGTCGCCCGGATCCATGGCCAGGACGTCGAAGTCGGGTCCGGCGGGAGTGGCGCTACGGCGGCGGAGGAACGACATGCGGCCATGGTACGTGCACACAGGTGATCGACGACGTGCGGGCGTCCGGTCGGCGGATGCCCGTATCCCCCGGCCCGGCTACGGTGCGTGCCGGTCCCGGGGCAAGGTGGCGTCACTCATCGGCCTGCGGTGGCACGACGGCGACCGGGCTCGCCGCGTGCAGCAGGACCGCCTGGGTGACCGAGCCCATCATGCGGGCGGGGGCGGCCAGGCGCCGCCGGTGGCGGCTCACGACGACCAGGTCCGCGTCCCGGGAGGCGGCGACGAGGTGGCCGGCCGCGTCGCCCGGCAGGGCCCGCACCTCGGCGCGGATGCCGGGGTGCCTCTTGCGGTGCGGAGCGACGAAGCCCTCGGCGAGGGTCCGGGTCTCGTCCTCGACGGCGTTCCGGTCGATCGGGGGCGGTACCAGCTGGCCGGGCGCCGACCAGGTCTGCACCGGCCACGGGTACGCGGCGATCACCTCGACGCGGGCCTCGCGCAGGGCTGCCTCGGTGAAGGCGAAGTCGAGTGTGGCCTCGTCGGGCGTGTCGACGTGCAGGCCGACGACCACCCGTCTCCCGGGCTCGGCCGGGCCCTCCCCGTGCACCGTGCGGCCGGGCCGGGGTACGACGACCACCGGGCATGCGGCGTCGCGGGCGGCGGCGAGCCCGTTGGAGCCCAGCAGCAGGCTGGCGAAGCCGCCACGGCCCCGTGAGCCGAGGACCAACAGCTGGGCGTCCGCGCCGAGTTCGGGCAGCACCGCACCCGGTACGCCCTCCAGGGCGACGTACTCCACGGTGGCTGCGTCGGCGCGGTCCCGCAGCTGCGCGCGTACCTCGTCGAGCACCGGGTCGCCCTCCGCGTCGGGTGGCCCGGCGACCAGGACGTCGGCCTGCCCCCAGGCGGCGTACTGCCGTACGTGCACCACTCGCAGCGGTGCCGTGCGGCGGCGGGCGGCGTCTGCGGCCCACTCCAGGGCGCGTCGGCTGTCCTCGGAACCGTCGACCGCGGCGATGACCGGCGCGTTGCTCATCTTTCCTCATCTCCGGAACATGACCTTCCCCTTGCCGGGGCCAGCCTCGCTCAGGCGTCGGCCCCGGCAGGGCGCTGCCGGTCGCGTGTCCGGAAATCCGCCCGGAACACCCCCGGATCGGCTCCCGATGCCGGATCGGAATGCCGGGCGTGCCCGAGGAGGGGGCGGTCAGGTCAGGTCGAACTCGCCCTCCCGCGCTCCGGAGACGAAGGCGCCCCACTCGGCGGGGGTGAAGATCAGGGAAGCGCTTTCCGGGCTTCCGCTGTTGCGCATCGCGATGAATCCCTCGACGAAGGCGATCTGGACATCGCCCACCCCTCGGCTGCTGGACTGCCACTCGGCCCTGCTGAGGTCCAGCTCCGGCTTGTCCCAGCCCACGAGCGGCTGCTGCTGGGTGATGCTCTCGGCCACGTCCGTGCTCCTCCCGATTCGTCGTCCGCGGTCAGCCTAGCGAGCGGTTCCGACGGCGGACAGGCCGTGTCGGGCGGACCTTTCAGGAGTCGGGGGGCTCGGCGCCCACGAGCCACATGGAGAAGAACTGCGAGCCGCCGCCGTAGGCGTGCCCGAGCACCTTCCGGGCGCCGTCCACCTGGTGTTCTCCGGCCTGGCCGCGCACCTGGAGGGCGGCCTCGGCGAAGCGGATCATGCCGGAGGCGCCGATGGGATTGGTGGACAGCACACCGCCCGACATGTTGACGGGCAGGTCCCCGTCCAGCTCGGTCACCCCGGACTCCGTGAGCTTCCAGCCCTCGCTCTCCTCGGCGAAGCCGAGGTTCTCCAGCCACATGGGCTCGTACCAGGAGAACGGCACGTACATCTCGGCGGCGTCGATGTCCCGGCGCGGGTCGGCGATGCCGGCCTGCCGGTAGACGTCGGCGGCGCAGTCCTTGCCGGCCTGCGGGGAGACGAAGTCCTTCCCGGCGAAGAGGGTCGGCTCGCTGCGCATGGCACCGCCGAGCAGCCAGGCGGGCGGCCGGGGCGCACGGGCGGCTCCGGCCCGGTCGGTGAGGACCATGGCGCAGGCGCCGTCGGAGGACGGGCAGGTCTCCGAGTAGCGGATCGGGTCCCACAGCATGGGCGAGGCCTGGACCTTCTCCAGGGTGATGTCCTGCTCGTGGAGGTGGGCGTAGGGGTTCTTCAGGGCGTTGCGCCGGTCCTTGTAGGCGACGAGGGAGCCGACGGTGTCGGGGGCGCCGCTGCGCCGCATGTAGGCGCGCACGTGCGGGGCGAAGAAGCCGCCCGCGCCGGCGAGCAGGGGCTGCTGGAAGGGGACGGGCAGGGACAGGCCCCACATGGCGTTCGACTCGGACTGTTTTTCGAAGGCGAGGGTGAGCACCGTGCCGTGGACGCGGGCCGCCACCAGATTGGCGGCCACGAGGGCGGTGGATCCGCCGACCGAGCCGGCGGTGTGCACCCGCAGCATGGGCTTGCCGACCGCGCCGAGGGCGTCGGCGAGGTACAGCTCGGGCATCATCACGCCCTCGAAGAAGTCGGGCGCCTTGCCGATGACCACGGCATCGATGTCGGTCCAGGTCAACTCGGCGTCCTGGAGGGCGCGATGGGCGGCCTCCCGGACGAGCCCGGCGATCGACACGTCCCGGCGGGCCGCCACGTGCTTGGTCTGGCCGACTCCTATGACGGCCACGGGCTCCTTGCTCATCGTGGATCCCCTTCGAGTACGGCGACCAGGTTCTGCTGGAGGCAGGGGCCGGAGGTGGCGTGGGCGAGGGCGCGGTCGGACTCGCCGCGGTGGATGCGGGCCGCGGCCTCGCCGATGCGGATGAGTCCCGCGGCCATGACCGGGTTGGCGGCGAGGGCGCCCCCGGAGGGGTTGACGCGGACGTCGTCGCGGAGCCGGAGCGCCTTGCGCAGCACGACCTCCTGCGCGGTGAACGGCGCATGCAACTCGGCTGTGTCGACGGGACGTCCGAAGGCACCGGCCTTCTCGGCGGCCAGCCGTGCGGAGGGCGAGTCGGTGAGGTCGCGCACGCCCAGGGAGTGCGCCTCGATGCGGTGGTCGATGCCCCGGATCCAGGCGGGCCGCTCACACAGCTCGCGGGCCCGCTCGCCGGCCGCGAGGATCACGGCGGCGGCGCCGTCACCGACGGGCGGGCAGTCGCCGGTGCGCAGGGGGCGTACGACGTAGTCGCCGTGGGGCCGCGAACCCTTCTGCTGCGCATGGGGGTTGGCGGTGGCGTCGGCCCTGCTGCGGGCGCCGACGGCGGCGAGCGCGGCCTCGTCGGTGTCGCCCGCGTCGATGAGGGCCTGCGCCTGGAGGGCGGCCAGGGCCACCGAGTCGGGCCAGAGGGGGGCCACGTAGTACGGGTCGAGCTGCCGGGTCAGGACGTCGCGTACCGAGCCGGGCGAGCACTTGCCGTAGGAGTAGACGAGCGCGGTGTCGGCGTCTCCGGTGAGCAGCTTGGTCCACGCCTCGTACAGCGCCCAGGCGCCGTCCATCTCGACGTGGGACTCGGAGATCGGCGGCCAGGCGCCGACACCGTCGAGGGCGAGGGTGAAGGAGAAGGCCCGGCCGGCGAGGTAGTCGCTGGAGCCGGAGCAGGTGAAGTCGATGTCGGCGGTCTTCAGCCCGGTCTGCGCCAGGACCTCGTGCAGGACCGGCATGAGCATCTCGACCTCGGAGGAGTCCTCGGTGGAGCGCCGGTGGTCGGTCTGGGCGAAGGCGACGACCGCGATCTCCCGTGTCACAGCAGCTCCTTGTAGGTGTCGTAGTCGGCGTCGGGTTCGCCGGTGGGACGGTAGTGGTCGGGGTGGCGTGCTCCTTGCGCCCACACCGGCTCGACCCTCAGGCCCATGCGCACCTCGTCGTAGGGGATGCCGCCGATACGGGCGTGCAGGGCGAGGTCGGCGCCGTCGAGAGCGATGTGTGCATAGACGTACGGCACCTCGATGTCGAGGTTCTTCGCCTTGATGTTGACGATGCAGTAGGTGGTCACTGTGCCCCGGGGACCCACCTCGACCTGTTCCGATGTGGCCACGCCACATGTGGGGCACGCACCCCTCGGCGGGACGTACACCTTGCGGCAGGAGGGGCAGCGCTCGCCGACGGTTCGCTGTGCGGACAGGGCGTGAATGTAGTCGGACTGGGCGCGGCCGGGCGAGTAGGTGTAGTCGAGCCGGGCGGGGGCGACGATCCCGGAGAGCGGGTTCTCGAACTCGCCGGAGTGGCCGCCCGGTCGGACCGGTTCGCCGTCGTACGGCTCGAAGCACGCGATGTCGGTGATGGCGCCGGTGCGTTCTTCGGCCCACCGGATCCGCACCCGCATGCCGGTGTGCACGGCGTCGGGGCCAGGTGCGTCGAGGGCGTGCAGCAGGGCGGTGTCGGCTCCGTCGAGCCGGACCAGGACCCAGGCGAAGGGGGCGGCAAGGGGCTGACCGCGACGAGGCTCGTGGTTCCACGCCCAGGTGGTGACCGTGCCCGTGGGGGCGACCTCGACGAGGTCCCGGATCTCCTCGGCGGTGACCGGGTCGTACTCCACGGGCGGGACGAGGGTGCGGCCGTCGGCGGCATTCACCCCGAGGACCAGGCGTTCACGCAGTCCGGTGAGGAACGCGCTCTGGACGGGACCGAGGGACCGGGTGAAGGGAAACTCGACCACGAGAGGGGCTTTGAGGACTTCGGGCATCGGGGGCTCCTCGGGTCAGGCGCGCTTGTAGACGGGTGGCCGCTTCTCCGCGAAGGCGCGGGCGCCCTCCTTGGCGTCGGCGGTGTCGAAGACCGGCCAGCCACGGGCGAGTTCGGCGGCGAGTCCGTCGGTCTCGGTCAGCTCGGCTGTCTCGTACACCGACGCCTTGACGGCCTCCACGGCGAGCGGTCCGCAGGCGTTGATCCGCTCGGCGATCTCCAGCGCCCTGGCGAGCGCGGTGCCGTCGGGGACGACGTGTCCGATCAGCCCGATGGCGGCGGCCTCGGAGGCGGTGTACGGCCGCCCGGTGAGCAGCATCTCCAGGGCGTGGGTGCGCGGGATCTGACGCTGGAGCCGGACGGTCGAGCCGCCGATCGGGAACAGTCCGCGCCTGACCTCGAACAGGCCGAAGGTCGCGGACTCGCCCGCGACCCGGATGTCGGTGCCCTGGAGGATCTCCGTGCCGCCGGCCACGCAGTACCCCTCGATTGCGGAGATCACCGGCTTGCGGGGGCGGTGGTGGCGCAGCATGGCCTTCCAGTGCAGGTCGGGATCGGCCTTGAGCCGGTCGCGGTAGTGCTGCCCCGCCATGCCGCCCCCGGCCAGCGCCTTGAGATCCATGCCGGCGCAGAAGGCGCCCCCGGCTCCGGTGAGCACGATCGAGCGGATCGCGTCGTCCTCGTCGGCCTCGACCCAGCCGTCGTAGAGGCCCACGAGCATCGGAAGCGAGAGCGCGTTCTTGGCGTCGGGCCTGTTGAGCGTGAGCACCAGTGTGGCGCCTTCGCGCTGCACGGTGAGGTGTTCCGTCCCACCCATTGCCCATCTCCCCTCGATAAGAACGAGAACAGGTTGCAGTAGGCAGGGAGGCACTTCAAGGGAACTTCGAAGGTTTTCTGACAGGCAGTCAGATTTCTTCGCGCGGACCCTTCACAGTTGCCGCGCCCTTTGCTCTGATGACCGGCGAACCGACAGATGCCAGGTAGGACTGCCCGGGGTCAGGAGGAGCGGTGGAGTACAACCTTGCCGATCTGTTCGAGTCGGTCGTCGACGTGGTCCCGGACCGCGAGGCGCTCGTGTACCTCGACCATCCCGGCACCGGCGCGGAACGCCGCCTCACGTACGGGGAGCTGGACGCGGCCGCCAACCGCGTCGCCCACCACCTGATCGACAGCGGCATACGGCCCGGCGAGCACCTGGGCCTCCACCTGTACAACGGCGTCGAGTACCTGCAGACGGTCCTGGCCTGCCTGAAGGCGCGGATCGTTCCCGTCAACGTCAACTACCGCTATGTCGAAGAGGAATTGATCTACCTCTACCGGGACGCGGATCTGGTCGCGCTGGTCTTCGACGGGGAGTTCGGCGACCGGGTGGCGGCGGCGCTGCCGCGCGCGACCGGGCTGCGGCACCTGCTACGGGTGGGCGGGCCTTCTCCGCAGGTGTCCGGCGCCGTCCCGTTCGCCGAGGCGGAGGCGTCCGGGTCGCCGGGGCGGGACTTTCCCCCGAGGTCGGGCGACGACCAGTTCATCATCTACACGGGCGGCACGACCGGCATGCCCAAGGGGGTGATGTGGCGTCAGGAGGACCTGTTCTTCGCCGGCCTGGGCGGCGGGGCGCCGACCGGTGAGCCGGTGAAGACCCCGCAGGAGCTGTCCGAGCGGGTCGCGGCGGGCGGGTCCGGTATCACCTTCTTCCCCACTCCCCCGTTGATGCACGGCACGTCCACCCTCACCGCGTTCATCGGCTTCAACTTCGGTCAACGGGTCGTCCTGCACCGCAAGTTCGCGCCGGAGGAGGTACTGCGAACCGTCGAGACGGAGAAGGTCACCAGCATGTCGCTGGTCGGCGACGCGATGCTGCGGCCGCTGATCGACGCGCTCTCCGGGCCGATGAAGGGCACGGACTGCTCGGCGCTGTTCAGCGTCTCCTCCTCGGGCGCGATCATGTCGGAGACGGTGCGCCGGCAGTTCCGGGAGCTGGTCCCGAACGCCATGCTGCTGAACAACTTCGGCTCCTCAGAGTCCGGCTTCAACGGTACGGCGACGCAGGACTCGGGACCCGAGCGCGGCTTCCGTATCCGGGTCAACTCCCGTACGCAGGTGGTGGATCCGGCGACGTACGAGCCGGTGGCCGTGGGCGAGATCGGCCGGGTCGCACAGTGCGGCCATGTGCCGCTCGGCTACTACAACGATCCACGCAAGACCGCCGAGACGTTCTTCGAGAAGGACGGGCAGCGCTGGGTACTGCTCGGGGACATGGCGACGGTGGACGAGGAGGGCGTGGTCACGGTCCTGGGCCGGGGCTCGCAGTGCATCAACACCGGTGGCGAGAAGGTGTACCCGGAGGAGGTCGAGCAGGCGCTGAAGGCCCATCCGGACGTCTACGACGCACTGGTCGCCGGGGTGCCGGACGCCACGTGGGGCAGCCATGTGGCGGCCGTGGTGCAGCTGCGCGAGGGAGCCCGGCACCCCTCGCTGACCGACATCCAGGACCACTGCCGCACCCGGCTGGCCGGGTACAAGATCCCGCGCCAGCTGGTGATCACGGACGCTGTCCAGCGGTCGCCGAGCGGCAAGGCGGACTACCGGTGGGCGCGGGAGGTGGCGGCGGCCGCGGACCGGTAGGCCGCGGCCCCGAAGGACACGTTCCGCGACCGCCTCAGGCGGTCGTACGACCCAGGGGCGGGCCGATCCGGATGGTGCCCGTGTCCCCGTCGAGGAAGGCGCGGATGCGGCCGACGAAGTGCTCCGGGTCGTCCAGCCACGGATAGTGCCCGGCACCGGCCTGGACGGTGAACTCGGCGCGCGGGAAGGCCTCGGCGGCGCGCCGGGCGAGGTCGGGGCCGGGGTTGCCGTCGCGTCCGCCCGCGTACACCAGAACCGGCGCGTTCAGGGCTGCGAGGGCGGCCCTTGTGGAGTCCGGGGCGAAGGCGCCCTCGCCGAAGTACCGGTCGCCCGCGTCGTCGTTGGTCTGCTCCTCGGCGGCGGCGTCATGATCCCGGGCGGCATCGTCCCAGCGGCCGTAGAAGAACGGCATGAACACCTCGTCGAAGTCGCCGCCGCCCACGAGCCATGCCTCGAATGCGGGGAACGCCTCCGCGAACCACGGTTCGCCCGCCCGCAGCCGGGCCGCGGCGAGCCTCTCCTCGGGCGTCGCCCGCAGGCCGAGGGCCGAGGGGTTGGGGGTGATCAGCACGAGGCGCCGTATCCGGTGGGGGTAGCGGGCCGCGTAGAGCATCGCAAGGCAAGCGGCCGCCGAGTGGGCCAGCAGATCCATGTGGTCCAGGCCCATGTGGGCGCGCCACATCTCCACGTCGTCCACCAACCGGTCGCAGCGGTAGGTCGCCTGGTCGACCGGCACCGCGGAGTCCCCGGTGCCGCGCAGGTCGAGCAGGGCGAGCCGGCGGTGGGCGGTGAGTCCGCCCAGGTCTCCGAGGTAGGAGGAGGCGCACATGGGCCCGCCGGGCAGAACGGTGAGGGGCTCCCCCGCACCACGGAAGTGGTAGGCGAGCCGGGTTCCGTCGGCTGCGGTGAAGGTCGGCATGCAGGTGATCATCCAGGCCCGTCCTGCGGGGATGCAACACCTTTGCGGGCTGAGCGGCGCTCAGCTGCGCGCTCATGCGGGCGATGGGCGGCCCTGCCGGGAAAATCCAGGCAGACCCCTTGCCTGAATCCGGATGGCCTGAATTACTGACCCTCAGGGTTTCAACCGAATGATCGGTCGTCCGGAATGCGCGGATAGCGAGGAGATGTCCCGATGGTGGATGCGACGGACCTGCGGGACGCGGGCGAGCGGCTCGGGCCCGAGGAGTTGCGGGCGCTTCAGCTGGAGCGGCTGCGCGCCTCGCTCCGGCACGCCTACGACCACGTCCCTTTCTACCGGGAGTCCTTCGACAAGGCCGGCGTCCGCCCGGAGGACTGCCGTTCGCTCGCCGACCTCGCGCACTTCCCCTTCACGACCAAGGCCGACCTGCGGGAGCACTACCCGTACGGCATGTTCGCCGTGCCCCGCGACCGTGTCCGCAGGCTCCATGCCTCCAGCGGCACCACGGGGCTGCCCACAGTGGTCGGCTACACGGACAACGACCTTTCGATGTGGGCCGACATGGTGGCGCGCTCGATCCGGGCGGCGGGCGGGCGGCCCGGTGACACGGTCCATGTGGCCTACGGCTATGGGCTGTTCACCGGGGGTCTGGGCGCCCACTACGGTGCCGAACGCCTGGGTTGTACGGTCGTCCCCGCGTCCGGCGGCATGACGGCCCGCCAGGTCCAGCTGATCCGGGACCTCGAACCCGGCGTCATCATGGTCACCCCCTCGTACATGCTCACGCTGCTCGACGAGTTCGAGCGGCAGGGCGTGGATCCGCGCGGTACCTCGCTGCGGGTGGGCATCTTCGGGGCCGAGCCCTGGACCGAGCAGATGCGGCGCGAGATCGAGGAGCGGTGCGCGATCGACGCGGTCGACATCTACGGGCTCTCCGAGGTGATCGGCCCGGGGGTCGCCCAGGAATGCGTCGAGACCAAGGACGGCCTCCATGTGTGGGAGGACCACTTCTATCCGGAGGTCGTCGACCCGATCACCGGCGAAGTGCTGCCGGAGGGCGAGCGGGGCGAGCTGGTGTTCACCTCGCTCACGAAGGAGGCCATGCCGGTCGTCCGGTACCGGACCCGGGACCTGACCCGGCTGCTGCCCGGCTCGGCCCGCGTGTTCCGGCGGATGGAGAAGATCACCGGGCGCAGCGACGACATGGTGATCCTGCGCGGGGTGAACCTGTTCCCGACCCAGGTCGAGGAGATCGTGTTGCGCACCCCCGGCGTGGCGCCGCACTTCCAGCTGCGCCTCACCCGCGAGGGCCGCCTAGACTCGCTCACCGTACGCGCCGAGGCCCGTCCCGGCGCCACGCCCGAGACACGGGAGGCGGCGGCCCTGTCCATCGCCGCGGCCGTGAAGGACGGCATCGGTGTGTCCGTGGACGTGGAGATCGTGGAGCCGGAGTCACTGGAGCGATCCGTGGGGAAGATCCGCCGGATCGTGGACCTGCGGCCGCGCTAGCGCTCGCGGCAGGTCATGTGCGACCGGTCGCCCGCCGGCCGTGGGCCCACACCAGCAGACCGGCCGACGGCAGCGTCGTCCCGAAGGCACGGAGGTTCCGCGGCCGGGACCAACAGCGTCACGCTGCCGTGCCCCAGGGCGGCGAGCACGAACATCGACGAGGCGAGCAGCGCGGCGGCGGCCCCGCCCGCGCCGGCCAACGCGAAGAGGGCGCCCAGGCTCGCCGACACCGCGCGCACGACCTGAGAGCGGGGAAGGCAACGCCCCGCTTGCATCGACGTATCTCGAAACGTCGGCCGCGAACCTATACTCCGGACCCATGACCGACACCGCCCTCTCCCCGGATCCAGACCTGGTCAGCGCGTTGCGGGCGCTGTCCAATCCGATGCGGCTGCAGATACTGCAGTGGCTGCGCGAGCCCGAGCGGCACTTTCCCATGGAGGCGGCGATCGCCGATCCGGCGGAGGTGGGTGTGTGCGTGAGCCACATCCAGGCGAAGGCCGGACTGGCCCAGTCCACCGTGTCCGCATACATGGCCGAACTCCAGCGCGCCGGGCTGGTACGGGCGACGCGCGTCGGCAAGTGGACCCACTACAAGCGGGACGAGCAGCGCATCGCCGGTCTCGTCGCGGAACTGGCCCGGACGCTGTAGTAGCCGCCCGCACTCCGACCGAGTCCGTGACCCCTTGCACTTCATATCGAGATTCTGCGATATTCCGATGGCACGATGGGAGTCGGTACATGAGGGAGCACACAATGACCGGTGGGACACAGCTGGGGCTCGGCACGTTCGGGCTCTACACCTTCGACTTCGAACACCAGCCGGCCGTCCGGATCCGGGACACCGTCCAGGAGCTGGAGGAACTGGGCTGGCGGGCACTGTGGATCCCCGAGCTGCTCGGGCGGGACGCGTTCTCCCACGCCGGTTATCTGCTGTCCTGCACCGAGCGGCTGAGGGTCGTCAACGGCATCGCCCGCATCTGGTCGCGCGAGGCGCGATGGACGTACGGCGCCGCCCTGCTGCTCGCGGACGCCTACCCGGACCGGCACGTCCTCGGTCTCGGCTTCGGCGGTCAGCCGCGTCCGGGGGTCAAGCCGCTCGCCGCCATGGCCGCATACCTGGATGAGCTGGACACGTTGGAGACGCCCAATCCCCGGCCCGAGGCACCGCTGAAGCGCATCCTGGCCGCGTACGGTCCCCGGATGCTGGAGCTGGCCCGCGAGCGCGCGGACGGGGCACAGACGTACCACGTGAACGTGGCCCACACCGCGCAGGCCAGGGAGCTTCTCGGTCCGGACGCCTTCCTGGCCGTCGAGCATGCGGTGCTCTTCGAGACCGACCCCGGCCGGGCCCGCTCCCTGGCACGCGAGCATCTGCACGGATACCTCAGCAGCCCGTACAACCTCGCCAAATTCCGCAGGCTCGGCTACACGGAGGACGACCTCTCCGGCGGCGGCAGCGACCGGCTGGTGGACGACCTGGTGTTCTGGGGCGATCCGGAGTCCGTCGTACGGCAGCTGCGGAGCCATGCCGAGGCGGGCGCCGACCATGTGGCGGTGCAGGTGATCGGCGTCGAGCCGGGCGGCTCGGCGCTGCCGCAGTGGCGGCTGCTCGCCGCCGCCCTCCTGCCCGGTGCGGACAGACCCTAGCCGCTGAACCGGTCCCGCAGTTCCCGCTTGAGGATCTTTCCGCTGGCGTTGCGCGGCAGTTCGTCCACGAACAGCACCCGCTTGGGCGCCTTGAAGGAGGTGAGTCTCTCCCGTACGTGCGCGATGAGTTGGTCCTCCGTCGCCTCGCCGCGTGGCACGACGACCGCGGTGACGGCCTCGATCCACCGCTCGTCGGGCAGTCCGATCACGGCGGCCTCGGCGACGGACTCGTGGGTGTAGAGGGCGTCCTCGACCTGGCGGGAAGCCACGAGCACGCCGCCGGAGTTGATGACGTCCTTCACCCGGTCCACGATCGTGAAGTAGCCGTCCGCGTCGCGCACCGCGAGGTCGCCGGAGCGGAACCAGCCGTCGCGGAAGGCCTCGGCGGTCTCCTCGGGCTTGTTCCAGTAGCCCTCGCACAACTGCGGTGAGCGGTAGACGATTTCGCCGGGCGAGCCGTCGGGCACGTCCTCGCCCTGGTCGTCCACCACGCGCGCGTCCACGAACAGAACGGTCCGGCCGCAGGAGTCCAGCCGGCCCTCGTGCTCGTCGGGTCCGAGCACCGTGGCCAGAGGGCCGATCTCGCTCTGCCCGAAGCAGTTGTAGAAGGCCAGGCCGGGCAGGCGCGCGCGCAGCCGCTCGAGCACCGGCACAGGCATGATCGACGCGCCGTAGTAGGCCTTCCGCAGACCGCTCAGGTCCCGCGCGTCGAAGTCGGGCCGGCCCGCGAGGCCGATCCACACGGTGGGCGGCGCGAACAGGCTGTCCGCCCGGCCCGCTTCGATCAGCTCGAAGAGGCGGTCCCCGTCGGGCGCGTCCAGGATGACGTTGGTCGCGCCGACCGCCAGGTAGGGAAGCAGGAACACGTGCATCTGCGCGGAGTGGTAGAGCGGCAGCGCGTGCACGGGCCGGTCGCCGGCGCTCAGGTCCAGGGCGGTGATCGCGCTCAGGTACTCGTGCACCAGCGCCCGGTGGCTCATCACCGCCCCCTTGGGCAGGGCGGTGGTGCCGGAGGTGTACAGCAGCTGCACCAGGTCGTCGGTGCGCGGTTCGGGCCCCTCGTACACCGGCGCCTGCGCCGACCGGGCCAGGAAGGAGTCGCCGGTGTCCCGCAACGGCAACACCGCCACCCCGTCCGGCAGTTGCGCCGCGAGACCCGGGTCGGCGAGCACCAGCGTGCTGCCCGACTGGCCCACGATGTACGCCAGGTCGTCGCCGGTCAGGTTCTGGTTGACCGGCACATGGACCAGCCCCGCCCGGGCGCAGGCGAGGAAGGCGATCAGGTAGGCGTCGGAGTTGTGGCCGTAGGCGCCCACCCGGTCGCCGGGGGCGAGCCCCTCGGCGAGGAGGAGACTCGCCGCGCGGGAGACGGCGGCGTCGAGCTCCTCGTACGTCCAGGTGCGTTCGCCGTACTCCAGCGCCACGCGCGCGGGGGTGCGCCGGGCGCTGCGCCGCAGCACCCCGTCGACGGTGCTGCCGTGTCCCTGCGTCGTCATGACACCTGATCCTCGGCCCCGCCCCAGGGAGAGGTCAAGCAACCGTCTGCTCAGCGGCACGGTACCGCGTACGGGGCGCTGGGCACGTCGGCCCTCCACTGCGCCTCGCTCAGCGGAGGCCCGGACACGGCGCAGACGTAGTCCTCGGCCTGCTCCGGATCGGTGAACCAGGAGACGCCTGTGCCGGCCCAGTCGACGCTCAGCAGGGTCTTGCCGTCGTTGGTGAAGGCGACGGCCTTTACTGCGGCGGTGCCCGCGCTGAGGGTCGCGGAGACATGAGCGGTACCGGACGGGGGCAGGTCCCACAGGCGGATGGTTCCGTCGGCGTGGGCCGTCGACAGCACCTGTTCTCCCCTCTCGGGATGCGGGTCGAAGCTGAGCGAATAGACAGACCCGGCTGCGGCTCTCAGCGGTGCCAGGGCACGCGGCTCACGGGGATCCTTCACGTCCCAGAGCCGGACACTTCCGTCGCCGCAGCTCACGGCCAGCACGTCGCCTTCGGGGGAGTACGCGAGCGCATTGGCACCAGCAGCTGACGCCGTACGGGGGCGGGTCAGGCTGGTGGGCTGCTTGGCTCCGCTCGTGTCCCAGAACGTGACCTGCCCGTCCAGCGCGGCGGCGGCCAGCGTCCTGCCGTCGGGACTGAATGCCACTCCCTGCACGTTGCCCGTGGTGGTCAGAGAGTCTCCGAGGGGCAGGGGGCGCTTGGGGTCGGAGATGTTCCACACATGGATGGTGCGGTCCGTGGTGCCGGCCGCCATGAGAGTGCCGTCGCTGCTGAGCGCCACGGAGGTGGCCATCGCGCCGTCGCTCGTGACGTGGAGCGGTGTGCCGACAAGCTGGGGATGGCGTGTGTCCGCGATGCTCCAGACAGCGACCCACCCCTTGCCCAGAGAGGCCACGACGATCGGCTTTTTCGCGGAGAAGGCCACCGACTGGGCCACTTGAGCGCCACCGGGCGGTGGCGGAAGTGCGGCACGGAAGATCGGCCTGCGGGGATCGGCCACGTCCCAGAGCGCCAGCCCGGTGGCGGTGTTGCTGGTCACGGCGAGCCGCCGGTCCGGTGCGGTGGACACCGTCTGCATCGTGTATCCGGGTCCCAGCATGATGGTGCTGTCGAGCGGCCAGACGCGTACCACGCCGTCGTAGTAGGCGGCGACCACCGAGGATCCGTCCTCCGCGGCCGCGAGCGCGGTCACCGGTGTGGGGCCCGAGAGTGTGAAGACCGGTTGAAACGTCGAGGAGTTGAGGAGGCGGACGGTCCGGTCCACGCCGGACACGGCGATGAGCGGACGCTTCGCAACGTTCACGACCTTCCAGGCCATGCCCTCCGGCCCCTGAAGGATCACTTCACCGCGGGACGCGGTACGGCGCTCCGCCACCCGCCAGAACCGGGTGGCAAGGCGGCCGTCCGTGGAAGTGCCCAGGAGCTGCGCGCCGTCGGCACTGAACGTGAGAGACGTGACGCTGGAGAGCGGGCCGCCGTGTTCCGGCCCGTCGCGCACCGGTTCCTTGCCGGCCTCCACCTTCCAGAACTGCACGGTTCCCGGCTTGGGGTCCCTGCCGTAGCCCGTGGCCAGCAGCTTCCCGTCCCGGCTCCACGCCACCGCACTCACCCAGGCGTCGGGAGTGCCGTGGAGTTCACCGACTCGGCGCAGCGTCCGGGGGGCGTAGAGCAGGGTCGAGCCGCTCTCGTAGCCGACCGCCAGTCGTGACCCGTCGTGGCTGAAGGCCACCGCGTGAGCCTCGTCCGGCCCCTCGTCGACACCGCGGGGAGAAGGGATGTACGCCAGCCGCTGCGGGGCCTGTGGCCGGGTGACGTCCCATCGCCACACCGTCCCGTTGCGCTCGGCGGCCAGGAGCGTACGGCCGTCGGGAGAGAAGGTGACGTCGAGGATCTCGTCGACCGGACCCGTGAGGGGATCTCCGACCGGTCGCGGGCTGAAGGGGTCGCTGATATCGGTGAGCCGCACCTTCCGGTCCTGCCCGGCCGTCGCGAGGAGGTGCTGTTTGTTGATCGCGGCTGTGTACACGGGACCGTCGTGTTCGGCGGCCGGGACGACCGGAGGCGTCCCGGCGGCGTTCAGCAGCGCGCTGCGGCCTGCCGGGGTTCTGGACTTCTGCCACGCGGCGAGCCCGACCTGCATGGCGTCGGCCTGTTGGCGGGTGCGCAACTTCCCTGCCGCCTCGGCCAGTTCCTGACTCTCCCCCGCCACCGTCAGGTGCTGGTTCTGCCGGAGCAGCACCACGCCCAGCGGAGCTGCCACGACGAGCAGCATCACCAGGGCGATCATCGCCAGCCGCTGCCTCCGCTGCCGACCCGCCTGCCGACCCTCCTCCCGCCGCAGGCGCAGCCCCTCCTCCACGAACGTCACCGCGACGGGATCCGCCGCAGGACCCGCCGACCGCGCCCGCTCCGCCGCCATGTCCAACCGGACGCCCCGGTACAACAGCCCGGGATCACGCCCCGCGTCGCTCCACGTCTGTGCGTCCATCCGGATCCGCTGTTCCACGGCCCGCCGCTCCCGGCAGCCCGTCACGGCGTTGCGCATCTCGGGCCAATGACGCAACAGCGTCTCGTGGGCGAGCTCGTATCCGCGGGTCGGCCCCGTGGCCCGCATCAGCCCGGCTTCCGCGAACGACTCCAGAGCCCTGCGCGCCGCCTCCGGATCCGCGGCCTCGGCGAGCAGCCGCGCCTCCGCGACCTGACATGCCGTGTCCGGCACCTCCTCCCCGATCTGCACGAACAGCGGGAGCAGGCTGCGCAGGGCATCCTGGGCGGCCGCGTCCAGGGACGCGAAGACCGTGGCGGCCGTGCCCGCGAGGGCCTTGGGCGCACCGCCGACGACGAGGTAGTCGGCGACCGTCATGCTCCGGCCGTCGCCGTGCTCGTACGTGCGCTGGAGCGCGTGCGCCGCCAGCGGCAGCACCTCGGCCTCGACGACGGAGCCGCCCGACAACTCGGCGAGGTCCTGGTGGAGGAGGGCGACGAGTCCGTCGTCGACGCGCAGGCCCGCCCGGTGGGCCGGGCCGGTGACCATCTGCTCGATCTGCCGCTGGTGGAGCGGGCCGAGCAGCAGGGGTTCCGGCGCGGCGGGGTCGGTGACCTGGGGCAGGCTCATGGCGGCGCCGTAGAAGTCGAGCTTGACCGCGTACACAAGGACGGCGGGCGGTGGCTCGGCGCCGTTCGGGCGCCACAGTGCCTCCAGGCCGGTGAGGAACGCCTCCCGCTCCGCCGGCTCGGCCGTGAACACCTGCTCGAACTGGTCTACGACGATCAGCAGCCGTCGGGCTTCGCCCGGGGTCTGTTGCCGCCGCAGGAGCCGCCGTACCTGTTCCGCGAGAGCGGGGCCGCTCGCCCCGACCATCTCCTCGGGCGCCTCCAGGGCCGTCGCCAGGCCACGGGTGAGTGCTGCGGCGGGGCGGCTGCCCGGCTGGAGGAGGGCGACCGGCCAGTCGCTCATCCCGGGCACGGGTACCTGGTCGGCGGCGAGCGCGGCGAGCATCCCGGCCCGCAGCAGTGACGACTTCCCTGCGCCGGAGGGGGCTGCGAGGGCCAGCGGGCGCGCGTGTCTCGCGCGGTCGGTCAACAGGAAGAGGAGTTCGGTGAGTTCGCGGTGGCGGCCGTGGAAGAACGCCGACTGCCCGACCTCGAACGCGGCCAGCCCGGGATAGGGCGCCGTAGCGCACGGGTCGGGCGCCGACGAACCGCTTTCCCGCCGCCGCTCCGCGATGACGGTGTCGCCCACGGCGTCCGCACCCAGCCGTCGCGGGCCCGAGCGGCCCTGGTGCGCCATCCGGACGGCGACCTCACGGTAGAGGTCGTCGAGGGTCACCCGGGACGCCCCGCCCGCGGACGTGACCGACAGGGTGTCGAGGACCGCGCCCGTGAACGGGGTCAGCACGGTGCCGGAGGGGGCGAGGAAGTCCTCGGACGCCGAGGCGAGAACGTAGGTGCGGGTGCCGCCGAGACGGGTGAAGGAGTGGGCCGAGAAGCAGCAGTCGAGGACCACGGCGCGTGCCGTGGCCCGGGAGGAGAGCAGGTAGTTGCCGAGCATCGCGCACGGCAGCGCGCTGTGGGCCAGCCGCGTGGCCCTGGAGTTGTCGGTCGCGCAGGTCGCCAGGTACAGGTCGCCGCCGGGTCCGAGGATGCCGTGGCCGACGAAGTGGACCAGCAGCAGGCCTCGTGCGCGCTCGGCGGCGCCGGCGATCGCCTCGCCGAGTTCCGCCAGGTCCGCCGGGTCGAGCACCACGCGTACGTGGCGCTCGGTCCCGGAGTCGGCCGCGGCGAACGCTCGGCCCAGCGCGCGGGCGGAGGCGGTCGCGGCCGGGACGTCGGGCAGCCGCGAGCCGGGGGCATGCTGCCCGGTGGCCACCACGAGGATCTGGTCGGGGGCTTCCTCGGGACCGTATCGGCCGGTCAGGAACACGACGTCACTCCGGCGTGTGCTCGGAGCGGTGCTGTGCCATCAGGGAGGCCAGCGTCGCGGCATCCATGTGGTCGCACCGTTCCGCCCTGACCGTGATCTCCTCACCGTCCGGCCGGGTGATCGTGACCTCCACGTCGGACGACCGTTCCCTCAGCCACGCGATGACGATCGCCGCGCATCCGGCGATCGCCTCGGGAGCGAGCTGTGCCAGGATCTCCGGAAGGCCGCCCAGGGTGTCAGGAACCGGCTCCCCGCTCCTCAGCTCGAAGTGGCATCCGGGCGCGGCGCTCTGAGCGAACCTCCGCCACAGGTCCGGCATTCCGTCCGCCCCGCCGGCCTCGTCGACCCCGATCGTGAACTCCACCGTGCTGTTCCCCCGTTCCCTGTCGGCGATCACGGCCTCTCGCATGGCCACGATTCATAGCCGCCGGCAGGGCACGGTGGGGCCGGAGCCGGTCGCTCCTCACCCGAAGGAAGGACGGCCTGGTCACACCGGTCGCGTGCGGCCCTCCCAGTACGGATCCCGCAGCCGCCGCTTGTACAGCTTGCCGTTGGGGTCGCGGGGCATCTCGGCGATGAAGTCGACGGTCCTGGGCCGCTTGTAGCCGGCGAGCCGCTCCGCGCAGTGGTCGAGCAGCGCGGCGGCGAGCGCCGGGCCCGGCTCGTGCCCGGGTGCGGGTTCCACGACGGCCTTGACCTCCTCGCCCCAGTCGTCGTGCGGGATGCCGAAGGCGGCGGCGTCGGCCACTGCAGGGTGGGCGAGCAGCGCGGACTCGATCTCGGCCGGGTAGATGTTGACCCCGCCGGAGATGATCATGTCGATCTTGCGGTCACGGAGGAAGAGGTAGCCGTCCTCGTCCAGGTGGCCGAGGTCGCCCACGGTGAAGAAGTCGCCGATGCGGTTCTTGCGGGTCTTGGCCTCGTCCTTGTGGTACGCGAACCCGCCGGTGCTCATCTTCATGTAGACGGTGCCCAGTTGGCCGGGCGGGAGGCTGTTGCCGTCGTCGTCGAAGACCGCGAGTTCGCTGATGGGCCAGGCCCTGCCGACCGTTCCGGGCTTCTTGAGCCAGTCCTCGGCGGTGGCGAAGGCTCCGCCGCCCTCGCTGGCCGCGTAGTACTCCTCCACACAGGTGCCCCACCAGTCGATCATGGCTCGCTTCACATGGTCCGGGCAGGGCGCGGCGCCGTGGATGGCGTGCCGCATCGACGAGACGTCGTACCGGTCCTTCACCTCGTCCGGGAGAGCCAGCAAGCGGTGGAACTGGGTCGGGACCATATGGGTGTGGGTGCACCTGTGGGTGTCGATGAGCCGCAGCATCTCCTCCGGGGTCCACTTGTCCATGATCACCAGGCGGTGGCCGATGTGCAGGGACGCGCCGGCGAACTGGAGGACGGCTGTGTGGTAGAGCGGCGAGCAGACGAGGTGGACGTTGTCGTCGAAGGGCCTGATGCCGAAGATGCCGAGGAAGCCGCCGAGATAGGCCTCCTCGGGGGGCTTGCCGGGCAGCGGGCGGCGGATGCCCCGCGGGCGTCCGGTCGTACCGGAGGTGTAGTTCATGACCCAGCCGAGCGTGCGGTCGGCGGGCGCGGACTCGGGCTGTCCGTCGAGGAGTTCGGGGTACGGCCTGAAGCCCTCGACCGTGCCGACCGCGTAGCGGTGGGTGGCCGGCAGGCCTGCCTCGTCGGCTGCCTGCCGTGCCGGTACGGCGAAGCGTTCGTGGGCGATGAGGACCTTGGCGCCGGAGTCGGCGACGATCCAGGCGATCTCGGGGCCGACCAGGTGGTGGTTGACCGGCACGAGGTAGAACCCGGCCTGGGTCGCGGCCAGGTGGGCGGTGAAGAACTCGACGCCGTTGGGCAGGACGACGGCGAAGGCGTCGCCGCGGTCGAGGCCCGCCGCACGCAGCCCGTGGACGAGCCGGTTGGCGGCGGCGTGCAGGCGGGCGGCGGTCCACTGTTCGCCGTCGGGGGCGATGAGGACCGTGCGGTCGGGATCCTGGGCGGCCTGGGCCCAGAAGCCGGCGGGGGGTGTGCTCACGACTGGCCGCTCCTTCCGGCGATGCGGTTGATGCGGTCGACGGCCTGCTCGAAGCCGCGGGTGAGGTCGTCGAAGACGGCCTGGACGCTGCGCTCGCCGGTCATGCGGCCGACGATCTGGCCGACCGGTGTGCCGAGCAGCGGTTCGACCTCGTACTTCTGGATCCGGGAGACCGCCTCGGCCACCAGCAGGCCCTGCAGCGGCATGGACAGGGTGCCGGGCCCTGCCGGGTCGTCCCAGGCGTCGGTCCACTCGGTCCGCAGCTGGCGGGCGGGCTTCCCGGTCAGGGCCCGGGAGCGGACCGTGTCGCCGGATCCGGCGGCGAGGAGCTTGCGGGTCAGGGCGGGCGAGTGGAGGTCCGCTTCTGTGGTGGTCAGCCATATGGAGCCCAACCACACACCCTGGGCGCCGAGAGTGAGGGCGGCAGCCACCTGCTGTCCGCTGCCGATGCCTCCCGCGGCCAGCACGGGCAGCGGATCGACCGCGTCGACCACTTCGGGGGTCAGCACCATGGAGGCGATCTCGCCGGTGTGGCCGCCGGCCTCGTAGCCCTGGGCCACGACGATGTCGATGCCGGCCTCCTGGTGCTTGCGGGCGTGCCGGGCGCTGCCCGCGAGCGCGGCGACCAGGACGTCCTGGTCGTGGGCGCGGGCGATGACGTCGGCGGGCGGGGAGCCGAGGGCGTTGGCGAGCAGTCGGATGGGGTAGTCGAAGGCGACGTCGAGCTGGGTGCGGGCGACCTGTTCCATCCACCCGGTGATGCGCCACCCGGACGCCTCGCCCTCGGCCAGCTCCGGCACGCCGTGCCGGGCGAGGGTGTCCCGCACGAACTGGCGGTGCCCCTCGGGGATCATCGCCTCGACGTCGGCCTCGCTGACGCCTTCCACTTTCTTGGCCGGCATCACCACGTCCAGCCCGTAGGGCCTGCCGTCGACGTGCGCGTCGATCCAGTCGAGGTCCCGTTTGAGGTCGCCGGGGGCGGTGTAGCGGACCGCGCCGAGCACTCCGAAGCCGCCGGCCCGGCTGATGGCCGCGGCGACGGCGGGGAACGGCGTGAAGCCGAAGACGGCGTGCTCGACTCCCAGTTTCCTGCTCAGCTCCGTCTGCATGGGCGCAGGATGCCGCAGTCCTCCGGACGACGGAAGACCTTTTCTGATGCTCCGTCAGATTTCTTGTACCGTCAGCCGGGTATGCCGATGCGCCGCGTGCCGAGGACGGACAGCAGCCGCAGCGCCTCGTCCGACGGCGAGCCGGGGGTGGCGGTGTAGATGACGACCCGTCGATCCTGGTCGGTGATGTCCAGGACGTCGCAGTCGACGGTGACCGGGCCGACGAGCGGATGGTCGAAGGTCTTGCGGAGGGTGGGCCGGGAGGCCACCTCGTGGTCGGCCCACAGGCGGGCGAACTCCTCGCTGCCGGTGAGGAGTTCGTCGATCAGCGATGTCAGCTCCGGGTCGTCCGGGTAGCGGCACCGGCCTGCTCGACGGCAAGGTCGCGTTCGTCACCGGGGCCGGCCGCGGCATCGGCGCCGCCGCCGGACGTCTGTTCGCCCGCGAAGGTGCCCGGGTGGTCCTCGCCGCCCGCACCGAGGCACAGCTCAAGGCGGTCACCGCGGAGATCCGGGCGGCCGGGCGGCAGCGCGGAGTACGTGCTGTGCGACCTGGCCGACGGGGACAGTGTCCGGGCCGCCGTCGACCGGGCCGTGGAGTTGTACGGCAGGTTCGGCGTCGCCTTCAACAACGGCGCCACGATCCAGCCGCCGGGCCCGATGGACCAGCTGTCGGAGGCCGAGTTCGACCGGGTCTGCGCCGTGGACCCCAAGGGGCCGTGGCTGGCCATGAAGGCCGAGATAGCGGCCATCCGCGCCACCGCCTGGCGCGGCGCGATCGTCAACGACTCCAGCGTCGGCAGCCTCGCCGCCAACCCCGAACTGCCCGTGTACGGCGCGATGAAGCGGGCGGTCAACAGCCTCACCGGGTCGGCCGCCATGACGTACGGCCGGGAGGGCATCCGCGTCAACGCCATCGCCCCCGGGCTCACCCTCACCGAGATGGTCGACGAGTGGGAGCAGAACTCCCCCGGCATCATCGACCGGCTCACCGCCCAGAACCACTGGGCCGGGCCGCCGACCCGGACGAGATCGCGCAGGCGGCCGCGTGGCTCCTGAGCGATCGCGCGTCCTACGTCACCGGCTTGATCCTGCGGGGGGAGGGAGGCGTACGGGCCTGAGCGGAGCCCCTCTCAGCCGCCAGCCGCCTCCAGCACCGCCATCGCCGCGTTGTGCCCCGGCACCCCGCTCACCCCTCCCCCGCGCACCGCGCCCGCCCCGCACAGCAGCACGTTCGCGTGCCGGGTCTCCACGCCCCAGCGGCCGGTGCCCTCCTGGGCGTACGGCCAGGCCAGCTCGCGGTGGAAGATGTTGCCTCCGGGCAGGCGCAGATCGCGTTCGAGGTCCAGCGGGGTCTTCGCCTCGATGCAGGGGCGGCCGTCGGCATCCGTCGCCAGGCAGTCGGCGAGCGGCTCCGCGAGGTGGGCGTCGAGCTGGGCGAGGGTCGACTTCAGGAGTTCGTCGCGTACGGCGTCGTTGTCCCGGGCGAAGAGCCGGGCCGGGGTGTGCAGGCCGAAGAGGGTGAGGGTCTGGTAGCCCTGCTCGACGAGGTCGGGGCCGAGGATCGTCGGGTCGGTGAGCGAGTGGCAGTAGATCTCGGACGGCGGGGCGCTCGGCAGCTCACCGGCTGCGGCCTGCGCGTGGGCGGTGGCGAGGTCGGCGTATCCCTCGGCGATGTGGAAGGTGCCGGCGAACGCCTCGCGCGGGTCGACCGACCGGTCGCGCAGCTTCGGCAGCTGCTTGAGCAGCATGTTCACCTTGAGCTGGGCGCCCTCGGCGGGAGCGGGAGGTGCGTCGCCGGTCAGCTCCGCGAGGGCCTGCGGCGAGGCGTTCACCAGGACGTGGCGGGCGGCGGCGACGCCCTCGCCGTCGGGGGTGCGGTAGGTGACCTCGGCGGTCCGGCCGTCCGTGGCGATGCGTACGGCCTCGTGGCCGGTGGCGAGGACGGCGCCCGCGGCGCGTGCGGCCGCGGCCAGGGCGTCGGTCAGCGCGCCCATGCCTCCGACGGGCACGTCCCAGGCTCCGGTACCCCCGCCGATGACGTGGTAGAGGAAGCAGCGGTTCTGGGCGAGGGACGCGTCGTGGGCGTCGGCGAAGGTGCCGATCAGCGCGTCCGTGAGGACCACGCCCCGGACCAGGTCGTCGGTGAAGTTCTCCTCGACGGCGACGCCGATCGGCTCCTCGAACAGCGCCCGCCAGGCGGTGTCGTCGTCGACGCGGCGGCGCAGTTCGTCCCGGCTGGGGAGCGGCTCGGTGAGGGTCGGGAAGACACGCTGGGCGACCTGCCCGGTCATGCCGTAGAAGCGCTCCCAGGCCGTGTACTCGCGCTCGCCGCCGGTCAGCCGGGCGAAGGCCTCCCGGGTGCGCTCCTCCCCGCCGCCGACGAGCAGTCCGGTGGGCCGTCCGTCGCGCTCCACGGGGGTGTACGAGGAGATGGTGCGCCCGCGGACGCGGAAGTCGAGACCGAGGTCGCGCACGATCTTCGGGGGCAGCAGGCTCACCAGGTAGGAGTAGCGCGACAGACGGGCGTCCACCCCGGCGAACGGGCGGGTGGAGACGGCGGCTCCGCCGGTGTGGCCGAGCCGTTCCAGCACCAGCACGGAGCGGCCGGCGCGCGCCAGGTAGGCGGCGGCGACCAGGCCGTTGTGGCCACCGCCGACGATGACGGCGTCGTACGTCCGGGTTCCCTCGTTGGCAGGCATGGTTCTTCGTAACACGTGATGATCTACGGCGGCCAGAGGCGTGCCGGTCGGGACGCGGGGCGGTGCGCGGGTCGGTGACCGGGTCAGTGTCCGCCGGACGCCCGCTGCCGGCTCAGGACGGCGACCCTCCGGTACAGCTCCACGGCCTCGGTGCCGCGGCCGAGCTGTTCGAGGCAGTGGGCCTCGTCGTTGCGGCTGGCGAGGGTGTCGGGGTGGTCGGGTCCGAGGACGCGCTCGCGGGCGGCGGCGACCAGCCGGTACCCGGTGAGCGCGTCCGTCCAGCGGCCCAGCCAGCCCAGGGCGACGGCGACCTCGCGGCGGCTGACCAGGGTGTCCGGATGGTCGGCGCCGAGGACGCGCTCGCGCAGCGCACACACGTCGCGGGCCTCGGCGAGGGCCTCCTCCCAGCGGCCGAGGCGGCCGAGGTTGACGCCGAGGCCGTGGCGGGCCCGCAGGGTCTCGGGGTGGGCGGCGCCCTGGACGCGGGTGCGGTCCTCGATCAGGTCGCGGTAGAGAAGCAGGGCGTCCGCGCTGCGGCCGAGGCGGCCGAGGCTGATGGCGGCCTCGTAGCGGGCGGCGAGCGTGTCCGGGTGGTCCGGGCCGAGGGTCCGGGCGCGGGCCTCGGCGACCTCACGGTAGGTGTGCAGCGCCTCCTCCCAGCGGCCCAACTGACCGAGCGCGTAGGAGACTTCGTAGCGGGTGACCAGGGTGTCGGGGTGGTCGGGGCCGAGCACCCGGGCGCGGGCGGCGGCCACGTCCAGGGCCATGCGGTACGAGTCCTCCAGGCGCCCGAGCCGGCTGAGGTTGAAGGCGAGGTTGTGGCGGCAGCGCAGGGTGTCGGGGTGGTCGGGGCCCATGCCGCGCATCCGGGCGGCCAGCACCGAGGTGTAGCCCTGGTGGGCCTCGAAGTGGCGGCCCAACTGCCCCAGCACATAGGCCGTTTCCTGGCGGGCGGCCAGGGTGTCGGGGTGGTCGGGGCCGAGGACGCGTGCTCTGGCCTCGGCGACGCCGGTGTAGGCGCGCAGCGCGTCGGCAGCGCGGCCGGTGCGACTGAGGGTGAAGGCGGCCTCGAAGCGGCTGGCCAGGGTGTCGGGGTGGTCGGGCCCGAGGAGGGCCGCCCGTTCGGCGGCGACGGCGAGATGGACCCCGCGCGCCTCGGCCCAGCGGCCGCGCCGGGCCAGGCCGAGTCCCTCGTGGTGCCGTGCGGTGAGGGCGGCGACAGCGTCAGGCGAGGTCCGGGAGAGGACGGCCACGGGGGCGCAGGCGGTCCATGCGCCGGTGAGGGCCGCGCCGGGGTCCGGCGGTACGGCGCGCAGTCCGGTGCCGACCGCCTTGTGGCCGGTGGTCATGCCCCGGGTCCACGACGGCAGGCGCTTCCCGTGCGGGGCCGTCTCCCCGGTCTGCGGGCTTGCTGTCACGACGGTCGGCACGTACGACGGCGCCCTGCGCGCCGCAGCCAGACGGCGCCCCAACTCACGGGCGTCGCAGGGCCGTTCCTCGGGGCGCTTGGCCAGCAGGTCGAGGATGATCCGCTCGATGTGGGCGGGCAGTTCGGGGCGGTGGGCACGCGGCGGACGGGGCGGGGTGTCGCGGTGGCCGATGAGGATCGCCCAGGCGTCGTCCAGGTCGAACGGCGGCGCCCCGGTGGCGATCTCGTAGAGCACACAGCCCAGCGAGTACAGGTCGCTGCGCTGGTCGACCTCGGTGCCGCCGATCTGCTCCGGGGACATGTAGTGCGGGGTGCCCATCGCGATGCCGGTGCCGGTCAGCCGGGCGGTGAAGCCGATGTCGTGGCCGAGGCGGGCTATGCCGAAGTCACAGATCTTCACCGTGCCGTCGGTCAGCCGCACGATGTTGGCGGGCTTCAGGTCGCGGTGCACGATGCCCTGCCGGTGGGTGTAGGCGAGGGCGGCGGAGACCTGTTCCGCGATGTCGACCACGTCCTCCACGGGCAGCGGATGCCCCTTGTTGTCCTCCAGGAGCCGGCTCAGGTCGTGTCCTTCCAGCAGCTCCATGACCAGGTGGAGAACGCCGTCGCACTCGCCGAAGTCGTGGACGACGGTCACGCCGCGGTGCGAGAGCGCGGCGGCCACTCTGGCCTCCCGGCGGAACCGTTCCCGCACGACGCGGGTGAAGGACGGGTCGTGGTGCGGGCCGAGCGGCTTGAGGCACTTGACCGCGACCTGCCGCCCGAGCGACTCGTCGCGGGCCCGCCACACCTCGCCCATCCCGCCCCGCCCGATCAGATCGAGCAGCCGGTACCGGCCCTGAATCAGCCTGTTCTCCCCCATAGCGCGCCGTCGCCCCCGTCGCCGTCCGCCCCGCCCCCTGGGGGACCCGGCCACGGTGGCGCGGCCGCGCGGAACGCGGCCCGATCCGTGACACACCCCCCTGCTCGTCCAGTATGGCGGTCTATCGCCCCGGTTTGTACGGTGCCGGTCGTGCGCCCGGACCGAGCCTCGCCATGGCTCGCAGGATGTGTTTGGGCGGCAGCTGCCAGCGCAGACGTGCGGGAATGCGGCGCAGCAGGGCGCCCGTGGCCCGCAGCCGCCGGGTGACGACGTCGGGTGCGGGGGCCGGTCTGCCGTACAGCTCGTGGGCGTACGGAGGCAGGGAGGCGTACGCCAACTGCGCCACGCGCCGCCACAGCACGTCGCGCGCCGGGACCAGGAGGGGATGCGCAGGGGGGCGGAGGAGGAAGTCGTCCACCTCGCGTGCCTCGCGTCCCGCGGCCAGCTCCGGCCGCACCTTCTCGAAGTACGCGGCCATCGCCGCCCGGTCGGCCGGTACGGCATCCGGGTCGAGACCCACCAGGCGGGCGCTGACGCGGTGTTCGGCAAAGTACCGGTCGGCCTGGGCGTCGGTGAGGAGGAAGCCGGAGCGGCGCAGGACGTGCAGGTAGGAGTCGACCTCGGCACAGTGCACCCACAGCAGCAGCTCGGGCTCGTCGATGCCGTAGCGCTCGCCGGTGTCCGGGTCGGTCGCGGCGAGCAGCCGGTGGATCTTGCGTACCCGGGCGCCGGCCCGCTCGGCAGACTCCGCGGTGCCGTAGGTCGTGGTGCCGACGAAGTTCGCGGTGCGCATCAGCCGGCCCCATGCGTCGCGGCGGAAGTCGGAGTTCTGCAGGACGCCCCGGACGGCACGGGGGTGCAGGGCCTGGAGGTAGAGCGCGCGGACGCCGGCGACCCACATCATGGGGTCGCCGTGCATCTGCCAGGTCACCGAGGAGGGACCGAACAGCCCCGGGTCGGCATCTGTCATGGTGTCACCTCCGCCCTGCGACCACGATGCCACGGGCGCGCAGCGGAGCGGTACGCCGGTTACGGACTCTCGTTCAGCTCCGCCCAGACCGTCTTGTCGCGCCGGGCGTGGCGTGTGCCCCACCGTTCGGCGAGCTGGGCGACCAGGAGCAGGCCGCGACCGCCCTCGTCGTAGGTACGGGCACGGCGCTGGTGCGGGGTGGTGCTGCTGGCGTCGGTGACCTCGCAGAGGAGGGTGCGGTCGTGGATGAGGCGCAGGCTGACGGGGGACGGCCGTAGCGGATGGCGTTGGTGACCAGTTCGCTGACGACCAGTTCGGTGGTGAAGTCGAGGTCGTCCAGGCCCCAGGTGCTCAGCTGCCGGGAGGCGCTGGACCGGGCTCCGGCGACTGCGGCCGGGTCGGACTCCAGGTCCCAGCTGGCGACCTGCAGATCCCCGAGAGCGTGGGTGCGGGCCAGGAGCAGGGCCACGTCGTCGTCCGGGCGGGCCGGCAACAGGGTTTCGAGCACGGTGTCGCAGGCGGCCTCCAGCGAGGACGAGGGCTGGTCGAGGGCCTGGCTGAGCAGGGTGAGGCCCGTCTCGACGTCGTGGTCGCCGGCCTCGATCAGGCCGTTGGTGTAGAGGGCGAGGAGGCTGCCTTCGGGCAGGTCGACCTCCGTTGCCTCGAAGGGAAGGCCGCCCAGGCCGAGCGGTGGGCACGGTGGCAGGTCGAGGGTGCCGACGGTGCCGCCCCGGGTCACCAGGGCGGGCAGCACGTGGCCCGCACGGGCGAGCGTGCAGCTGCTGCCAACGCGCCGACGATGTGCTCGGCGATGTTCTCCGATGTCATGCGCTCGACGTCCGGGTCGGCCCAGATTTCCGGGACTTAGCTGCGCAGGCACGCCTCAACGTCGGCGATCAGCCTGTCCACAATCGAGCCGACCTCATGCGCGGCACGGGAGACGAGAGCGTCCGCGGCGACGTCCACAGTGACGACGTTACGCCGTACGGAGGGGTACGCATCGTCGGGGGCGTACGCCGCGCGAGCGTCCCGATGCCCGTATGCGGGGGCGACGCCCGCTGCCCGGCCTCGACGAGACGAGGCCGGGCAGCGTCCCGGGGGTTCGGGCCAGGTCACTGGACGGAGTCGGCGTACTCCTCGTCCCGGTCGGCTTCCGCCGCCGGCTCGTTCCGGCGGTACTTGCCGGCGGCCTTCCGGCCGGGCAGGACGGCGATGACGATCAGGGTTCCGGCGGCCATGATGACGGCGCCGATGAGGCTGGTCTGGGCGATGGCGTGGGCGAAGGACTCGTGCACGGCGGCGACCAGGGTCTGGGCCTGCTGGGGTCCGCCGCCCGGGGTCTTCGCGACCTGCCCGGCGACGGCGAGGCCGCCGCCCACCGAGTCCTTGGCGATGTCCAGCGCGGCGGCCGGCAGGTGGCCGCCGACCAGGTCGGTCAGCTTGTCCTTGTAGGACGTGGCGAGCAGCGAGCCGAGGATCGCGATGCCCAGGGAGGCACCGAGTTCCAGTGCGGTGTCGTTGGCGCCGCCGCCGACGCCCAGCTCCGACTCGGGGAAGGAGCCCATGATGGTGTCGGTGGCCGGGGACAGGCTCAGGCCGATCGCGAAGCCGAGCATCAGCAGGGGCGCCAGGAAGTCGGTGTACGCGGAACCCGACTCGATCCGCGTGAGCAGGAGGACGCCCGCCGTGCCGATCACCATGCCCGTGCCCACCACCAGCTTCACGCCGAGCTTCGGGGCCAGCTTGCCGGTGACCGCGGCGCCCGCGAACACCGCTGCGGCCAGCGGCAGCAGGCGTATGCCGGTGTCCAGCGCGTTGTAGCCGAGGACGAACTGCAGGAACTGGGTGGAGTAGTAGATCGAGCCGAAGGTGCCGAAGAAGAAGAACAGCACTGCGAGCATCGAGCCACTGAAGGGGCGCTCCTTGAACTTGCGCACGTTCAGCATGGGGTTGGAGTGGCGCAGCTCCCAGGCGACGAAGGCCAGCAGGCCGACATCGGCGGCGACGGCCGCGGCGATGGGGCCGGCGCCCCAGCCGAAGTGCGGGCCCTCGATGGTCGCATAGACCAGGGAACCGATGGAGACGATGGAGAGCAGCCCGCCGACGTAGTCGATCCGGCCCATCCCCGCCGCCTTCGACGGCGGCACCAGCACCAGCGCGCCGATCACGCCGAGAACGGCGATGGGCACGTTCATCAGGAAGGTCGAGCCCCAGGCGTGGTCCTCCAGCAGCCAGCCGGCGGCCAGCGGCCCGGCGGCGATGGCGAGACCTGACGTGGCGCTCCAGGCCGTGATGGCCTTGGCGCGCTCCGCCCTCGGGAAGATCGCGACCAGCAGGGACAGAGTGGCCGGCATGACGACGGCGGCACCGACGCCCATGATCGCGCGGGCGGTGATGACCAGGCCGGTCTCGTCGACCAGGCCGCCCATCACCGAGCCGCCCGCGAAGATCAGCAGGCCCAGGACCAGCGCGCCGCGGCGGCTGTACTTGTCGCCGATCGAGCCCAGGACGAGCATCAGCGCGGCGTACGGGACGGTGTAGCCGTCGATGACCCACTGCAGGTCGCTGCTGGACAGGCCCAGGTCACGGGTCATGCCGGGCGCGGCCACGATGAGCGACGTGTTCGCCATGACGACGATCAACAGGCTCAGGCACAGCACCAGGAGGGCCCACCACCGCCGTGGGTAGGGCCCCGTCATCTTCTCGACGGGTGTGGTCACAAAGAGTGGCATCGGAAGCTCCTCGGGGCGAGGGGGCAGGTGCGGGGATTTGCGGATCGGCAGGAGCAGTGCGGGCACGGCCACGGCACTGAGGGCAGTTATTTGCCCAACGATGTGCAGACTAGTTAATTACCCGCCGATGTGCAAATATCGAGTCGCCCTCCCCGTCGACCGGAGGTCCGACATGACCAACCCGCACGTCACAGGCGGTGGACGCCGCCAGACACAGTTCACCCGGCGCCGCATCCTCGAAGCGGCACGCCAGGAACTCGGCCGTGATCCCGACAGCAGCCTCAGCGACATCGCCGAGGCCGCCGGCGTGGTGCGCCGCACCGTCTACGACCACTTCGCCGGCCGGTCCGCACTGGTCGAGGGGCTCGTCGCGGACGCCGCGGAGGCGCTGCGCCGCGCCCTGACCGCCGTGACCGTCCCCTGTTCCGACGCCGTCCCCGCGATGGCACGCTTCGTCCTGGCCCTGTGGCCCGTCGGCGACCGCTATCGCACGCTGCTGAGACTCACGCCCCAGGACCTGGGGGCGGAACGCCTGAACCAAATCCTCGGCCCCGCCCGCGACATGGCGACGGGGATCATCGAACGAGGGCAGCGGCAGGGCGTCTTCCACACCAGCGTCCCGCCCGCGCCGCTCAGCCGTGCCCTCGAAGGGCTGATGCTGGCGCTCGTGGAGTGCGTGAACGCCGGGACCTGGAGCGACGACGGCACACGCACCGCGACGGCCGCCCTGATCGCGGTGGGGGCGGACGGCGATCTCGCCGTCGCACAGGTCCGTGGGCTCACCCGTCCCGAACCTGTCGTCGCCTAGAAATCCAAGCAGCCCGGACAACCCGAACAGCCCGAGAGGAAAGCCATGTACCAGTCCACCGAAGAGCCCGTCGGCGAGCCGTACTACGGTGACGCCGCCGTCTACGCGAGCCCCCCGACCCCGCGGCGGCTTCGCAAGATCGTCGCCGTCGCGTCCCTGGCGGCGTTGCTGGTCGGCGCCGTCGTCGTCGACCGCGTTGCCGCGGCCCGCGCGGAGAGCCGCACGGCCGAAGCGTTCCAGGAGGGAATGGCGACCCCGCAGCGGCCTTCGGTGCACGTCAGCGGTTTTCCCGTACTGACGCAGCTGGCGAGTGGCAGCCTGCGGCACGTCGAGATCACCGCCCACGACCTACCTGCCCGCGGAACGACCCGGCCGCTGCCGGTGACGAAGCTGACCGTCGGTCTCGACGGGCTGAAGACCTCGGGGAGCGCCGACGAAGCCCATGCGGGCAGTGTCGAGGCGACCGCCTTCCTGTCGTACGAGGACGTGTCGGACGCACTCGGCGCGGACATCTCACAGGGCGACGAGCCCGGCCGCGTCGACGCGACGGTCAGCCTGCCGCTCGTGGGCGAGGTGACCGTGAGTACGGCCGTCTCGGCGGCCTCCGGCAACCGCATCGCCTTCACGGACGTCCGCGTCGCCCAGGGCGAGCTGATCCCTCCCGCGAAGGCGCTGCTCGGCAAGGCCCTCACAGAGCCCGTCCCTCTCCGGAACATCCCCGAGGGCCTGCACCTGCGGTCGGTCACCACCACGGAGAACGGGATCAACGCCCGCTTCACCGGTAAGTCGGTCACGTTCCACCCGAGTTCGTCGTCCGCATGATCCTCGGGCGCCTGGTGCGGACTCAGCCGTCGGAGGTGTCGGCTCGCTTCTCCGACACCACGTCCCGGACGACCGCGGTCGCCTCCCGCTCCGGCACACCCGCCGCGACCAGCGTGGCGACGGCTGTGCTCGACCCGTCGTCCTCCCACGTCCCCGTGTTGACGCTCTCCAGCAGGGAGAGGGTCAGGGCTTCCAGGGCGGCGCTGAGCACCGCCGCCGGGAGGTGGTCGTGGAACACGCCTGCGCGCTGACCTCGTTCGAGGATGGCGGTCGCCTCGCTGCGGGCCGGGGCGAGGATCTCGGACACCCGTTCCGTGCCCAGGTCCTGGCGGGCGAGCGCGAGGAGCAGACGGTAGCGGTCTCCGACGGGCCAGATCGACAGGACGAAGCGGGCCAGGGCGCGCGGAGGCGTCTCCTCGGCGCCGGGTGGTCGGGCCACGCTGCCGCGCAGGGCCTCGGACGCCTCCTCGGCGAGCGCGTCCAACAGGGCCGCGCGTCCCGGGAAATGCCCGAAGAGCGTACGGCGGACCACACCGGCCGCCCGCGCGATCTCCTCCAGGGTCACATCGGGGTTCCGGCCCAGTTCCTGCCGGGCGGCGGCGAGGATGCGGGCCCGGTTGGAGCGCGCGTTGCTGCGCAGCGGTTCGCGGGCGACAGGCTTGGTCACAGCGCCACACCCTCCTCAGTCGAGGTCGGGCAGCGGGCGCCGGGCGACGTCGTGGGCTTCCTCCGGCGGGACGCCCAGCATCCGCAGCAGCATCTCGGCCAGGTTCGACGCGGCCGCGTCGGCGTCGAGTTCGGGCCGGGCGAACCGCAGCTCCAGCAGGGCCAGCAGGGATCCGCCCAGGGCGGTCAGCGCGGCCGTCGGGTCGGCGACGGTGAAACGGCCGGAGGCCACGCCGGCCTCCAGGTCGCGCACGGCGCGCGGGGCCAGGCCCGAGTCGGAATGGATGTGACCGAGTCCGCGGTGGCGCAGGACCTGCATCAGCTCGGGTTGTGAGTCGGCCAGGCGCGCGCTGAGGCGGAAGCCGGCCGCGACGAGTTCCGCCGGGTCGTCGATGCCTTCCAGGTGTTCGTCGAAGGTCTGGCCGAGCTCTTCGAGGGCGTCCCTCACTGCCGCGTCGAACAGCTCCGTCTTCGATTCGAAATGGTTGTAGAAGGAGCCGAAGCCGACATCGGCGCGCTCGGCGATGGCCTGGATGCTGGCGCTGGTGTCCCCGGTCTCGGCAAGGATCTGCCGGGCGGCGCGGACGAGCGCCTGGCGGGTCTCGGCGCGGCGCCGTTCGAATCGGTTACGGGGCGGGGCTGACGTCGGCATACGCGCGAGTCTAGCAACGAGCCCCTGGCCACCACAGTTCTGATGAATCAATCAGCTCAACTTTGACGAATTCATCACCTTCTCCGATGGCAGCTATTGACGATCGAAGAGTCAAAGCTGATGATTTCCTCATTACAGCGATGTTGCTTGGAGGACACCATGTCCGAAACCCGCGTCAACGCAGACGGCGTCACGGACGTCAGGACGGCCCACCAGGACCTCCACAGCGAACAGGGCGCACTACGGGGCGAGCACCCCGGACGGTCCCGGAACCCCGTCGTCAAAGTCGCCGACCTGGCCTGGCTGGAGTTCGAGAAGCCCGACCTGGACCGGGCGGAGGTCTTCGCCCGCGACTTCGGGTTCGCGGTCGCCGCCCGGACCGAGCGGGAGCTGTGGCTGCGTGGCACCTTCGCGGGCTCGCCGTGCTTGGTGATCCGCGAGGGACGCGCCTCCCGCTTCATCGGCCCGGCGTTCCGTGCGGCAGAACGGGCGGACCTGGACCGGCTCGCCCGGGCGACCGGGACGGACGTACGGGACGCGGATGTTCCGGGCGGCGGCAAGATCGTGAACCTGCTCGACCCGTCGGGTCTCCCCGTGCGCGTGGTGCACTGCGGCCAGGAACTGGCGGCGCTGCCCGAGCAGCGGCCGCTGCCGCTCAACTTCGGCACCGATCACCGTCGTACGAACGCCAGGCAGCGGCCTCCGCGTGAACCGTCCCGTATCCAGCGCCTGGGTCATGTGGTCCTGGAGACCCGGGTGTTCGCCCGTGCCCTGGACTGGTACCTGGACACGCTCGGAATGATCGTGTCCGACTTCCTCTTCCTGGACGGCCAGCGCGACCGCGGCCCGACGATGGCGTTCATCCGCTGCGACCGGGGCGGCCTGGCCGTCGACCACCACACGCTGGCCATGTACCTGGGCCCGGGCAACGGCTACGTCCACTCCGCCTACCAGGTGACCGACCTGGACTCGATCGCGGCCGGCGGTGAGTATCTCAACGAGCGTGGATACAGGCGAAGTTGGGGCATCGGGCGGCACATCCAGGGCAGCCAGCTGTTCGACTACTGGCGCGACCCCGACCACTTCATGCTGGAGCACTTCGCCGACGGCGACCTCTTCTCCTGCGACGTCGAGCCCGGCTGGGCACCCATGTCCACGAGCGGCCTCGCCCAGTGGGGTCCCCCGGCCACCCGCGACTTCCTCGGCACCGGCCCCTCCCCGCAACGGGTCCGCGATGTCATCCAGGCCCTGCGCGGCGACAACGAGATGGACCCGGCGCGCCTGTTCGGCCTGCTGAAGGCCGCGAACTCCTGACCCTCCCCACCCCTCGGATGAAGGCACTGACATGAGCACCAACGTCCTGCGTACCGCCGACGGCTGGTGGGTCGTGCGCGAAGCGCGCGCCGTCCGCATCGACACCAAGGCCGTCACCACCGCCGAACTCCTGGCGGACCGCGAGGCCGTCCGGGCAGCGACTCCTTCGGGTGCCACGGGGACGCCTGTCGCCGACCTGGTGGCACTCTCCCCGGTCACCACCCCCTGCCGCGTGGTCGCCCAGATGGTCAACTACCGCAGCCACGCCCGCGATTCGGGCTTCACCGGCGACATCCCGCCCGCCTTCTTCCGCAAGGCGTCCGGCTCGGTCAGCGGCCCGGGCGAGAGCATCATCCGGCCCGCCCACGTGAAGTTCCTCGACTACGAGGTCGAGCTCGGCCTGGTCATGGGGGCACCCCTGCCCGTGGGCACCGTGGTCGAGGAGCGGGACCTGGCTTCGTACGTCGCCGGGCTCGTGATCACCAACGACGTCAGCGCCCGGGACATCCAGCTGACCAGGACGCAGTTCTACGAGAGCAAGTCGTACCCGACATTCACGCCCACCGGCCCGTACCTCGCCCTGCTGGAGCCGGATGACTTCGCCCATCTCCTTGACCTGCGGCTGAAGTTGAGCGTGAACGGCGACCTGCGCCAGGACCGTACCCTCGCCGACATGATCGTCCGCCCGGCGCAGGCGCTCACCCTGCTCGCCCGGTTCCAGACCCTCGATCCCGGCGACCTGCTGCTGACCGGCACCCCCGGCGGCACGGCCCTCAAGGCCCCGCCCAAGGCGGTCGAGAAGATCGGCTCATTGCTGCCACCCGCGACGAAGTGGAAGGCGTTCTTCAAAAGCCAGGCCAGGAACCCGCACTACCTGCACGCGGGCGACCACGTGAGGGCCACCATCGCCACGCCGGACGGGCGCATCGACCTCGGCGAACAGCGCACCCCCGTGACCGACGCGAACTGACCGACGCGAACCGACACCCGAAGTGAGCCGCACATGACCGTCGACCAGGCCGCCGGACCACGGGAGACCGTGCCCGGGCCGGGACACGTACCCGTGGTGATTGTCGGAGCCGGGCCGGTGGGCGTGACCGCCGCCCTCCTGCTGGCCCGGCGTGGCGTGAGGACCGTCGTCCTCGAACGCCACCCCGATGTCTACCCCCTGCCGCGCGCCGTCGCCACCGACGACGAGGTCCGCCGCATCCTCCAGGCCGCAGGGGTCGACGAGGAGTTCGCCGCCGTCGCCCGCCCCGCCCGGGGGCTGCGCCTGCTGGACGCCCGGCACCGGGTGATGGCCGAGTTCCTGCGTGCCGCGCAGGGGGCGCACGGCTTCCCGCAGACCAGCATGTTCGACCAGCCCGAACTGGAGCGGGTGCTGCGCGACGCCCTGGCCCGCACCCCGCAGTCCGTGTTGTGCAGCGGGGTGGAGGTCGTCGGCGTCGAGCAGGACGGCGACGGGCCGGTCCGCGTGACCTACCGCGACGAGGAGGGCGAACACCTGCTGCGGGCGGACGCCGTCCTCGGCTGCGACGGCGCCAACAGCCTCATCCGCGACGCCATCGGTGCCACGTGGGAGGACCTGCGCTTCGAGGAACGCTGGACGGTCATCGACGTGCGCACCAGCCTTCCGGTCCGCTGCTGGGACGGGGTCGAACAGATCTGTGACCCGCAGCGGCCGACGACGTTCATGCGCGTCGGCGAGGACCGCTACCGCTGGGAGTTCCGGCTGCCGGAGGACTCCGAACCGGATCACGAGCGGATGCGGGAGCTGGTCGCCCCCTGGGTGGATCTCGCCCACGGCGCCGACTTCCAGGTGGTGCGGCAGGCTCAGTACACCTTCCGGGCGCGTATCGCCGACCACTGGCGTCGGGGCCGCGTCTTCCTCCTCGGCGACGCCGCGCACCTGACCCCGCCGTTCATCGGACAGGGGCTGTGCGCGGGTCTGCGCGATGCCTACAACCTGACCTGGAAACTGGCACGCGTCCTCCGACAGGGTGCGCAAGAGCGCCTGTTGGAGACGTACGAGAGTGAACGCAAGCCCCACGCCCGTCACGTGATCCGACTCGCGGTCGCCATGGGCTGGGCCATGACCGGCGGCCAGGACGGTGCCGCCGCCCTCCGCCGCGGCGTCCTGGGGGCGGCCGTCCGCATCCCCGGCCTGACCACGGCGGCCGTCCGTGACCTCAGCCCGGCGCTGACCGCGGGGCCGCTGGTCCGACGCCGTGTCCGCGTCGGCGGACGCGGTCTCGTGGGCGGCTTCTGTCCGCAGCCCTGGGTGAGCGCCGACGGGCGGCGCGCCCGCCTCGACGACCTGCTCGGCGACTCCTTCGCCGTCCTGACCGCCGTACCGCTCTCCCCCTCGCTGAAGGCGGTCGCCGACGGTCTCGGCGCCCGGATCCGCTCAGTGGCCGGCCTCGGCGACGACGGACGTCTCGCCGCCTGGCTGCGCGAGGGCCGGGCGGACGCCGTGCTGCTGCGTCCGGACCGCGTGGCGATGGACGTCATCCCGTGCGGCGGCCGTGACTTCACGGACACGGCCGCCTGGGCGTCCCTGCTGCACACCACACGAAGCACCATCCCTGCCCAACGGACCGTTGAGACAAGCCTGTTGAGGAGCACGACGCGATGAACACGCCGTACCCGGCCCCCTTCTTCACGCCCGATCCGGAGGCGGCGGCCGCCAGCCGCATCGTGGACTTCGCCCGCTGGGCGGCCCGGCACCGGGGCATGGAGGCCGACGCCGACTACACCGCCCTGCACCGCTGGTCGGTCACCGACCTGGAGGGTTTCTGGAGTGCGGTGTGGGAGTACTTCGACATCGACTCGGACAGCCCGTACGAGCAGGTGCTGGCCGAGGAGAGGATGCCCGGCGCCCGCTGGTTCCCCGGTGCCACCCTCAACTACGCCCACCACGCCCTGCGCAACCTCGCGGACGACGAGGTGGCGATCGTCGCTCTCGACGAGACCGGCTCGGCGTACGAGGTGACCGGGAAGCGGCTGCGCGCCCAGGTCGCGTCCGTCGCCGCCACCCTGCGTGACCTGGGCGTCGGCCAGGGCGACCGGGTCGTGGGCTACCTGCCCAACACCCCGCACGCGATCGTCGCGTTCCTGGCCGCCGCGAGCCTCGGCGCCGTGTGGTCGGTGTGCGGGCAGGACTACGCGCCCCAGGCGGCCGCCGACCGGTTCGCCCAGCTCGGGCCGACCGTACTGATAGCCGCCGACGGCTACCTCTTCAACGGCACCACGCACGACCGCCGTGACGCCGCACTCGAACTGGCCCGCGCACTGCCGACGCTGAAGGCGACGGTGCTGGTGGACCACATGGGCCTGCCGTGGCCGTCGAGGGCGTACCCGTCGCTGGTCGTCCCGTGGGAGGACGCCTGCACCCGCTCGGAGGAACTCGCCTGTACGGCCGTGCCGTTCGACCACCCGCTGTGGGTCGTCTTCTCCTCCGGCACGACCGGCCTGCCCAAGGGCATCGTGCACGGCCACGGCGGCGTCCTGCTGGAGCATCTCAAGACCCTAGGTCTGCACTCCGACCTCGGCCCCGGCGACCGCCTCCTCTGGTACACGACCACGCACTGGATGATGTGGAACCTGGTCGCCTCGACGCTGCTGACCGGCGCGACCCCGTGCACGTACGACGGCAGCCCGGCGCCGTTCGCCCGCCCCGACGTCCTGTGGGAGCTGGCAGCCCGTCATCGCGTCACGGTCTTCGGCACCAGCCCCCAATACCTGCTGGGCATGGCCAAGTTCGGCATCGAGCCGTCCGTGCACGACCTGTCGTCGGTCCGCGTGGTCGGCTGCACCGGCTCCGCCCTGCCGGCCTCCGCCTACCCGTGGGTCCGGGACCACGTCGGCGACCGCATCCTGCTCGCCTCCATCAGCGGCGGCACCGACATCGTCTCCGGTTTTGCCGGCAGCGCGCCGAACGCCCCTGTCTGGGCAGGCGAGTTGTCGGCTCCCCACCTCGGTGTGGCCCTGGCCGCGTACGACACCGAGGGCCTCCCGGTCGTGGACCGGGTCGGCGAGCTGGTCGTCACCCGCCCGCTGCCCTCGATGCCGCTGTACTTCTGGAACGACCCCGACGGCAGCCGCTACCAGGACGCCTACTTCTCGGCGTATCCGGGCCGGTGGCGGCACGGCGACTGGATCACGGTCACGGGCCACGGCTCGGTGATCGTGCACGGTCGCTCGGATTCCACCCTCAACCGCAACGGCGTACGTCTCGGCAGCGCCGACATCCACGACGTCGTGGAACGCCTTCCCGAGATCACCGAGGCGCTGGTCATCGGCGCGGAGGAACCGGACGGCGGCTACTGGATGCCCTTGTTCGTGGTCCTCGCGGCGGGCTCCTCCCTGGACGACGCCCTCCGCAACCGCATCCGCGAGGCCGTCCGCGCCGGCGCCTCACCCCGCCACGTCCCCGACGAGATCCTCGAGGTCCCGGCCATCCCGCACACCCGGACCGGCAAGAAACTGGAGGTTCCGGTGAAACGGCTGCTCCAGGGGGCTCCGGTCGAGCAGGTCGTCCAGCCCGCCGCGGTGGACGCCCCGGAACTCGTCGACTACTACGCCCGCCTGGGAGCCGACCGTCGCAGTCGCAGGAGCGCCGAGGCGTGAGAACGGCACAGATCGTCACCGCCGTTGTACTGGTGCCCGCGGCGGTGATGACGCGGTCGCCCTTTCGACAGGTCAGGTCGTGCGGATGACCGGCACGCTCCGCTCCACGGCGTAGGCGTGCACGGCCGTCAGGAACCCCTGCTGGTCGGCGACGATCCCCTCGACCTGCTCGGACTTCAGCATCTCGTCCATCGCGGCGCGGCTGTCGGCTCCGATGACGACGCCGCCGTGGTAGCGGCGGAAGGTCGGGTTGTCGTGACAGACACCGGGTGAGGCGTGCACGAATCGCGACCAGGGCAGGAAGGTGTACGTCCGCAGGTCGCGTGCTCCGGCCTCGTACAGCGCGCGCCCGATGCGGTCGTGGACGTACTTCCGGAACGCCCGGCCGCTCACCCCGCGGCGCCGGCGCAGCAGCAGAACCGTGCGGTGGCCCACAGCGTCGTCGTGGCCGTCGGTCCACCAGCGGCCTCCGCCCGGGCCGGTGACGTTCCCGAGGACCCGTTCGAAGACGTTCTGCTCGTCGGCGTAGACCTCCCGCATGTGCAACGGCATGCCGAGAGCTGCGGGCGTGCTCAGGAACCGGACCTCGGCGACGCCGTCGCAGCGCCGGCTCGGGGGGACGATCGTGCCCACCGTGGGAGACGACGGCCAGTAGCCGTGATCGGTGGGCGAGAAGTGCCGCTGCACGTACTCGGCCATGTTGGGCAGCCGCCCGGCGATCTGTGCGTGCGGCCCGGCCCAGTAACCGAGCACCGATGCTCTCGGCAGGTCCCCGCGGAACCAGACGGGGGCCATGAAGGAGGAGGTCTTCACAGGCCGGCTCATTTCTTCTCCTGTGCGGACAGTGGAGTTCAGGGGTGAAGGCCCCGGATGCAGTCGACGACGTGCAGCGGGTCGGCGAGGCTCGCGCAGGCGTCGCCACTGTGCGGGGAACTCCCAGCTCCTTGACGCGGCCAGGGTCACCACCTCCTGAAGGAATCGTCACTTCCGAGACTGACGTCAGTCAATAGAACCGACGAAATATTCAGGAAACGTGGGTGGGCGGCTAGAGTGCAGGTGGACCGAGTAGGGATGCCTGGAGGATGCGATGGCCGACAAGACCGCGCCCCGGCGTGCCGACCAGCGGCGGGTGCGGACGCGGGCCTCCCTCGTGTGCGCGGCACAGCGCCTGCTGGCCGAGGGGCGCACCGACGTCGCGGTGCTGGAGATCACCGAGCTCGCCGACGTAGGGGTCGGCACGTTCTACAACCACTTCGACACAAAAGAGGACCTATTCCGGGTGGCGGTCGAGGACGCGCTGGAGTGGTTCGGCGCTCTCATGGACCGCCTCACCGCCGACATCGACGACCCGGCCGTCGCGTACGCCCAGAGCTTCCGCATGACGGGCCGCCTGCACCGCCGCTACCCGCAGCTCAGCCGAGTCCTCCTCAACCACGGACTCGAAGTGGCCCACTCCGACCGTGGGTTGGCGCCGCGCGCACTGCGCGACATCCGTACCGCGGCGGCCGCCGGGCGCTTCGACGTGGAGGACCTGGACCTCGCCCTGGCCATGACGGTCAGCGCCCAACTGGCCCTGGGCTCGCTGCTGCACGCCCAGCCCGACCGCGACGACGCGAGGTCCTCGGACGTGGTCGTCCGCGGACTGCTACGGCACTTCGGCATAGCCGCCGACGAGGCCGAGCGGATCTGCTCGCTCGACCTGCCCGACCTCGATCTGGTCGACGCCGCCGTCGTCACGTGAGCCGTATCCGCGCAACGCATCGGACACCTCGGCGGACGCGCTGACCAGGGCGGGGCCCAGGACGAGTGGTGCCGAGCGTACGGCACCGACGCCACGGCGACACAGGTGCGGGCCGGTCGCCGGTGACCACGCCGTGGGGGGCGACCGCCTCGATCGCGGCGATGTCCGCGTCGGTGAGGGTCACCTCGGTCGCGGCGACGTTCTCCTCCAGGTAGCGGCGGCGCTTGGTGCCGGGGATGGCGACCGCGCCCTGGTGCTGGACCCAGGCGAGCGCCAGCTGACCATGGTGCTCGCCGCGGCCCAGGCATGGTTCTGGGCCGCCGAGGGCTCCGAAGCGACGGCGCACGGGCAGTCCTGGTCGTCGCAGCGGCTGGCTCAGCACCGCTCGACGGTCGTCGAAGCCGCCCGCAGGCTCATCGAGCCGAGGGCCACTCCCGAGTAGCCGGCACTCCCCCGTCCCGTCGCCTCTCGGTCCTGCAGCGGGGCCGAACGGCCCTGGTACCGGTCCGGGGGCGTGCCGACAATGAGGAGCAGAAAGCCTCCTGAGGAGGTGAGCTGCGGTGATGTATTGGGACGGCGGCTGGGTCTGGATGGCCTTCATGCCGCTGCTGTGGATCGTGCTGATCGGGCTCGTGGTGTGGGCGGTGATCCACCTCACCCGGCGCCCCGCCGATCGCGGCGGAGGCACGGAGCACGGCTGGGCACCCAGAGAGATGCCGGAGGAGATCCTCGACCGTCGCTTCGCCTCCGGCGAGATCGATGCCGACGCATACGACGAGGCACGCAAGCACCTGGCCTCCCACCGGCCGAGGCCCCGGTGAACCGCCTCGGAGGCTGGCTGTCACTCACCGTGCTGGTCGCCACGGTGGCCGTACTCACGCTTCGGTCGTGTGGGTGGCGGGCAGCGACTTCGGACGGGCCGGCTCCCGGGCCATGACGGGTTCCCTCTCCCGCGACGTGCCGGTCCGCGATCCGGCCGAAGCCGAGGGCGCGGCGGGGCGGTTCGCCGACCGGTGGGACCTGCACGTCGACGAAGTCATGCAGTTCAGCAACGCCATTGCGCCGAACTTCTCGACCGTGGCGGCAAGGGGGCCACGGAGATCCTCATCGGCCCGCGCTCCGGCACCAAACGGGGGGTACCTTCCGCCTCCTCGTCAAGCCTTTCGGCCCGCTGTCCTGCACCGACACGGGTTCGGCGTCGGGGGTACGGATGTGTGGGCCGTCAAAAAGGACTCCGGTCCAATGCCTCGCCGGCGTCGGGACGCCGAAATCCGGAGCGCCCGACCGACGGCGTCGCTCTCGTGGCCGAAGGGACGAGCCCCTTACCCCTCCCCCGAGGCCGACGTCATCGGCGGCCTGTCTACCCGATCTAGGGGGCGGTGGTGGATTGCACTTGCGCAACGGTGGCGCCTCCGCCGGTCCTGACGGCCGCCACCACCGCCTGATGCAGATCCCTGCTCTGCCGCTCGGAATGGCAGGGAACCGGGCTTCCGGTAAGAGTGAACCAATCGGAGGTGCCGGTGTACTGAACCGTCACATCGGCCTCCCTGCCGTCCCACGTCGTGTGAACGGTCAGGTCGCCCATGACGATTCCTGCCTCGTCGGTGCGAGCGCCGCCGCGGCCGGTGAAGACGCCGGGTGTCGTCCATGATGCCCAGACCATGACGTCAACCTTTCTTCCTGACTACTCACGACTCATACCTGAGCCGCACTGGCATGTGATGCGGGATCCCGGAACGCGCCGCAGCTGTCCGGTCGTGGCAACGGCTTCGTCGCGCCGGCGGCCTCTTCCTCCACGAACCTGGTCAAGGCCCGAACGCTTTCAATGAACCGGGCCGGGAAGACGATGGTGGAGTTCTCCTCCGCGGCGACCTCGGCGAGGACCTGCAGGGGGCACAGTTGCAGGGTGTCACTGATGACATCGGCCGGGCGATCGGCGCTCAGCGCCTCTCCCTTCGCAGCGATGATCTCGGCGCGCTTGCCCCACCCCACCTCGGCATGGCGGGCCATCGCCCGTTTCAGGTCCGCCGGCAGCTCGATGTCCCTCAGTTCCACCAGCAACACATTCGCCACCGACCCCACCTCCCTGACCAGGCTTGCTTCCAAAGTGCTCGACCAGTGCCGACCTCGGCTTGGGCCACCCGTCCCGATTCCGGGGTACGACCGGCCCCAACGTCACCAGCACCACTACGGAATGGTGATTCCGTGTTCGCGCGCGCCGGGCTCCGGTGGCAGTCCGGGCAGCGTGACACGTGCGGGCCCTTCGGCAACCGCGCCTGCGCGATGCTGCAGGCCTGCGGCGGCGGCCACGTAGTCCCGTGCCGTGAGCAGCCCCACGAGCCGTCCATGCGAGTCTGTGACCGGCAGGGCGTCCGTGTCCTCCTCCGTCATGACGGCTGCCGCGTGCGACAGGGACTCCTCGGGGTGGATCCTGGCGGTCCGACGGGAGTGCACGAGATCGCGCACCCTTCCACCGGACAGCGCAGCCCCGGTGCAGGCCACAGCGAGTTCAGCCCGGTTCAGCACGCCCGCACAGCAACCGTCCCCGCGGACCACGGGCAGCGCTCGCTGTCCCGACCGTTCCAGGACTTCCCAGGCCATCAGCAGCGTCTCGTCCTCACTCACCGAGTACGGCCCGGTGTCCATCAGGGTCCGCACCTCAGGGTTCTCCACCACGACCCTCTCCTTGTGCTGTAGCCGGGCTCAACCGGATCGGACGCGCGCTCGCGTCGGGGCAGCCATATGCCGTTGTCGCGGACGCTCGGTTCCCTTCCGCGCGCCCTTTCACTCTGACTCCTCGGGAGCGACCCGTCATGGGGAACCCATGGCCTCGGAAACGGCCATCGGCGCCCCGGCCGATCCGGCCCGTCGGCGCTCGGGCGCCCGATGCGACGTGCAGCCGCGTCCGCACGCGAGTCGCAGCAGCCTCGGCTGCCCCTGGTCCTGAGTTCCGACGGCGGCATCGTGCCAAGGCGTTGAGCCCCTCCAACGGAGCCGTTCGTCCTCTGCCGCAGTCGTCAGTGCGGGGATGCGCTGGACGGGGCCAGTATCCGCAGATCGCCAGGTCGGACGGCACGAGGTGTGCCGTGTATCGAATCGCCCGTCCAGCACGGTCGCACCGCCCTGCACAGGCACCGGTGGCCTCGCCACGGCTCGAACCGGTGCTCCTTGCGGTCACGTGTTCCAGCAGGGCCCGCAGGTCGTGGCATTCCGCGAGGACGGTGCCGGGCGGGAAGGGCCACTCCGGTGCCCCCTCGCGCAGGCGGTCCAGTACCGCCCTGCCGACCCCTCCGTCGTGCCGGGACGGGTCGTCGACGGCGCCGATCGCGATACGCGTGGAGACGCTCATGGTGTCTCTCCTCCACAGCGGTTGCCTCCAGCGTGCGGCCCGGCAGGTACGGCCTCCCATGGGCCGAAGGGCCCTGGCCGGATCCGAGCGGCCCGTGGCGGCAGGGCCCGGACACGCTCACGCTGGTAGCAGGGCCCATGAAGGGAGCCGGCGCGATGACCTCCGCCACCACCATGACCACGGCCTTGCCCGCCGAACACCGTGAACGGCTGATGTGCCTCGCCCGAGAGGTCTCCTTCGAGGCCGGAGCCCGCCTGTTCGAGGAGGGGCACCGCGCCGACCGCTTCTGGATCGTGCGGACCGGCACCGTCGCCCTCGACCTGCATGTGCCG
>NZ_JBEXYL010000040.1:0-82171 GCF_040630895.1 Streptomyces sp. NPDC005728 | reverse complement strand
AGATGTGGAGGGATCTGATGACGGCGATCCAGTACTTCTGGCGACACCCCCTGGCCGAGCAAGTACGCGAGGAGGGACGGGAGCAAGGCCGGGAACTGGGTCGGGCCGATGCGAAGGCCGAGATGATCCTCCACATCCTGCAGTGGCGAGGCATTCAGGTGACCGACACTGTCCGTGAGCGCGTGGAGGCGTGTACAGACCTGGACCAGCTTGAGGTCTGGGCCCAGCGGGCGGTGCGCGCCACGGACGCGGCGGAGCTGTTCACCGAGACGTGAGGGAGCGAGAGGAGTGTGTGGGCCGGGCTCACCACCCGCCAGGCCCGGTCACAGGAAGGGAATGCCGGCTCGGACAGCAGCATCTGACGGGCCTCGACACCTCATCCAAGCGCAATGCTCCACACATCACCCTGGCCGGGCCATTCATCGCGCTCCGCGTTGTCGTTGACAACGAAGACCGACACTTTGACATCCATCTTCCGGTACTCCAGAAAATCCCCCTGCCGTGCGCACTGCAGTGAAGGGTGAGACACGGAGGTCGGGAACTCATCTTTCAGCTCAAGCCAGGACGTATATCCATCAAAGGGCACGCCTGAATAATCCCGGATTTCACGAAGAAGGTCAGGGCCGCCCGGCAGGCGATGCAGTTCGAGGGTAACACCCGCCAAAACCCACCTGTCCTCGTCCGTCTTCGTCAAAGAAATCTCGATCAGCCCGTAGTCCCTACGCATGCCGGTTCCGCTGCCACCGAGTTCCTCAACATATTCCCCCGCGAGGGCCCGATCCACTTCTGTCACCGCAGATCCGAGCCCGACACCGAAAATTCGACCAGTGGCCAGCAGAGTTGCGCACAGCTGCAGTCCCGTCAGATCGACATGGTTTCCCTTCCGAGTCAACGCTTCTCATTCCTAACCAACATGGGGGACGTTTCAAGCTTCTGACCTCATGAACGACCGCGAGAATTACAGTCAATTCCTCAATTGCACCCCTCTCGCTTTCAAATCCTCTGCGAAGTCATCCCAATCAGGACCAAAAGAGAGCAGGTCGGCTGCCGCTTCACGCAACAACTCGGGGTCATCAGGACGCTGCAAGCAAGCAAGTCGATAAGCTAGATTACGAGCCCAAACCGGCATCGCCATCCAATCCTCCGCCAGCACATCACGCAAAGCAGAAAGGATATCCTCAGGTTCGGCGAATGAGATTTCTTCGATGAAGTCTCGCACCGGATCCGGGATCCTTGAAGCACCTTCCTCGCAAGTCGATTCGATCAGATCGCGAGTCAATCGAACCAGATCAGCCAAAGAGACTGCACCCCACTTCACCTTTGCCGGGAAGTTCGTCAATCCCGGCAGGACGATGCGCTCGAAATCAGATAGCGCCTTTGAGGTAGAACTCCTGGTCGTGAACATTGACGGAGTGGACGGCGTCTGCGAAAGCGGGACTTTCGATCCCCTGAGCTTCGCGCAAAATTCTGCTTGGCAGTAGGATCAAGTTCCTTCTACTCCTGTTGAGCTCCCACGAAACCTGAGTGGGAGCCCCTCTCACCGCATCCTCGATATATTGCGCGATGCCTTCTTGGGGAGACGTGTAGCGCCACCCCATGTATGGCACGTGGCGGTATCCGTACGCATGGTTATACTCTTCCGGAAGTTTGAACCAGGCAAGTTCCCCAAGCCTGCTGAGGCCCTGCATAGCGGCACGAGCACGCCAAGGTGCTCCGCACAGCGCGGAGCCTGTTGGCGGGGCAGATATGGCAGCTTCCCTCCATCCGGCTTAATCATCCCGCTCAAAGATTGGGATGCCAGCGACCGAAGCTGGGTCTTCCATTGGCCAGATAGGTGCTCCGTCGGGAGCTCGCACCCGAGATACAGAGACGCCGTGTAGACATGCCTCGCACCACACTAGGACATACCCTAGACGACTTTCAGGGTTTACGATATATCGATTCCTTAGTTGGATTCGCCCGCAGTTAGGGCACGGTTCCTCTGCGCCCCTCTCGGCACTAATGTTCAGCCTAGACAGCGCCTTCAACCAGGCGGTTCGATTAGCCATCAGCCAACCTCCCGTTGTAGTAGTTCCAGAACTGGTCCTCTGAACCATAGGCGGCCCGCTCCCATGCGGCTTCTTGCTCTAGCGATGATGCACGACCGTACAAATCAACCTGCATCACATGCATTCGCTCGTGCCCAATCGTTCGCACCAAGTCCTCTGCAGAGGTGAAGGCGTCGGGATATAGTGTGATCGTTCCGTCGGGCGATGTGTGCCCGTATAGTCCACGGCCGATCAGATCCGTATCCCGATTAATCTTTACCTTCACCCCCTCGAGTCCAACACCAGCCTGCTCAGCCATTTGATGCACTACCCGCTTCTGCATTGGAACCTGCAGCTCGGAGAAGGGGCCCGTGTTCGCAATCCGGCGCTGCAAGCCAGATGTTGAGTTGCCTTCTGCTTTAGGAGGGCACTCTGGCGCCAATCCCAGGACATCACTCCATACGTGTGGGTTGTGAACGTAGGCAGCTGGGTTGGGGGCAGGTGCGAGTCCGAGAGGGTCAGGCGTCAGGTATCGGGCGGTTTCGGGGTCGTAGTGGCGGAAGTAGTTGTAGTGGAGCCCGGTTTCGGGATCGTAGTACTGCCCCGGGAATCGCAGCGGTGTGTACGTCGTGCTGTTGGCCGCCCACGCCGTCGTTCCCCATAGGGTGCTGCGGGTGTGCCAGGCGATGTCGCCGTGTTCGTCGATGAGTTCGCTGGGGGTGCCGACCAGGTCCGTCACGATGGCGAAGAAGCGCGAGTCGATTTCGTCCTGGGGGGCATCGGCTGCCGCGATGCGTTCTGTTTGGGTGAGAGGGCGTAGGCCCTGGTGGTCCCAGGTGAGGGTGACCGGGTGGGCGAGGCCGGGGGACGTCGTGGTCTGTTCGCAGAGCGTTGTACCGTCCCACGTGAAGTCGACACGTTCGACCACGGTTCCGCCGTCCGACGCCAGGCGAAGCTTCGCCGTGCGGCGGCCCAGGGGGTCGTAGGTGTAGCGCCAGCGTGTGCCGTCTGGGGTCACGACTGACGTCAGGCGGTCCTCGGCGTCCCATTCGTAGTGCCAGGTGTCCGGTTTGCGGGACAGGCGGGATTTCTGGCGGAGGGTGGTGCGGCCCAGGGCGTCCTGTTCGTAGCGGACGTTGCCTGCGCGGGTGATGCGGGTGCCTGTGTAGGTGCGCGGGCCGACTGCCTCCTGCCCTGGGTGATTGGTCGGCCAGGACGCCTGGGTCTGGTTGCCCGCCTCGTCGTACGCGTACCGTTCCGTCCAGCCCGCCGCGTGGACCGCTGTCACCCTGCCCGTTGTGTCCAGGTCGAAGCGGCGGGAGCCGGACAGTTGGTCGTCGATTCTCATCAGGTTGCCGTCGGCACGGTAGGTGTACGCCCGGTGTTGCATCGCGCGGCCCTCCGCCCCTGTCACTGACTGGGTCGTCAGGCGGCCCAACGCATCGAAGGAGTGCTCCAGCGTGACCGTCTCGCCTATGTGGCGGGCCAGTTCGCGGCCCGCTTCGTCGTACGTGAAGTTGATGGCGCGGCCCGAGGCCACCATGCCGGCGCGGCGGCCGGCGGCGTCGTACGACCAGGTGGTCTGGGCGCCAGTGGGGGTCGTGCGGCCGATGCGGCGGCCCAGTGCGTCGTAGGTGTACGTCAGTGTGCGGCCGTTGACCGAATCCGAGTGCAGGCGGCCGTAGCGGTCGCGGAGGAGGGTGAGGGTGGTGCCGTCCGGGCCGGTGGCCTGAGCAAGCTGGTCGGTGAAGTCGTAGGCGTAGGTCGTGATCCGGCCCGCCGCGTCCTTGCGGGTCACCTGGCCCAGTTCGTTGCGCTCGAAGGACACCACCTCGCCAAGAGCGTTTCTGCGGGAGACGAGGCGGCTCGCGGAGTCGTAGGCGTAGGTCAGCGTGCGGTCGTCGAAGTCCGTCTCCGTCACCAGACGGCCTGCCGCGTCGTACTCGTACGTCCACGTCAGGCCCTGCGGGTTGGTGACCTTCGTCAGGCGCAGTTCCGCGTCGTGGTCGAACTCGTAGCGGACCCCGTCCGGGCCCGTTCGTGCCGTCAGCAGGTCGAAGTGGGTGTACTCGAAGCGGGAGACTCCGCCGATCGGGTCGGAGTGGCTCGTGCAGTTGCCCTCGCCGTCGTACGTCCAGGACTCGGATGTGCCGTCCGGGGCCGTACGGCGGGCCAGTTGACCCTCGATCGTCCACTCCAGGCACGTCGTTGCGCCGAGGGCGTCTGTGATCGCCGTCGGGCGGCCCAGAGCGTCACGCTCGTAGCGGGTGGTCGCGCCCAGCGGGTTCGTGATCTCCAGAGGGAGGCCCGCGCGGTCGCAGACGACCCTTGTCGTGTTGCCGAGAGGGTCGGTCGCGGAGGTGAGGTGGCCGGCCTCCGTGTAGGTGAAGCCGGTCGTCTGGCCCGCCGGGTCCGTCACCGAAGTGCGGTTGCCGCGCTCGTCGTAGGTCTGACGGACCACCGTGCCGTCGGGGTTGACCACCCTCACCGGCATGCCGAGTTCGTCGTACTCCGCTCTCGACTCGCGGCCGTCCGCACGGACGACCGAAGTCAGGTTGCCTTCGTCGTCGTAGCCGAGCGTCGTCGTGTGGCCCAGCGGGTCTGTCTGGGAGAGCAGGCGGTTGTAGCGGTCGCGGTGGTATCGGGTGGTCCCGCCGAGGGTGTCGGTCTCCGCGACCACCTGCCAGGCGCTGTTGACCAGGTAGCGACGGGTGTGGCCCTCACCCGTCGTCGCCGTCGTGGTCCGCAGGCCGGTTTCCGGATCCGGGTCCCCGTACGTCAGGCTCAGGGCCATGTGCCCCGCCGAGCCGCCCTCGGCTATGCAGCGGTCCCGGTCGTCGTACGCGTACGTGTAGCCGCGGTCGTTCGTGTCCGTCCAGGAGGTGATACGGCCGGCCTCGTCGTAGGTGAATCGGAGCGGCAGGCCCGAGGAGTTGTAGACCTCCGTGAGGTCGCCGTCCGTGTAGCCGTAGCGCTTCAGCTCCTCGCCGGTCGCGGCCAGGTGGAAGGCGGTGATGCGGCCGGCCTCCGTGCTGACGCGGACGGCCTGGCCGCTGCTGGAGACGATTGCGAGAGGAGTGCCCTCCGCGTCGTACTCGAACGTGATCCAGTTGCCGTTGCGGTCGTCTATCTGCTCCAGCACCGCCAGGGTTTCGCCTCGGTCGGCGAAGTGCCAGGTGCGGTGTGTCCTGGGGTCCGTGATCGTGTAGCCGCCGTCCACCCGGTCGAGCGGCCGGCGAGGGCCGTGGCTGGAAAGAGTGGGCAGGCCGGGCGCCGGGTGCGGGTACGCCAGGAGCAGGCCGTCCTCCGTGACGAAGACGACTCCCTCGGCGTCGATCTCGAGCCGTTGGTCCAAGGTGGAGGACCAGGACGGGCCGAACCAGCGGCCCAGGTGGTAGCCGGACTCCACTCGCCGCTTCAGGACCAGGGGCAGTACCCCGGGGAGGGTGACGTCCGTCTGCGGCAGGTACATCTTGCCGGTGGCGAGGTTGATCGGGTCGGTGCCCTTGCTCTCCGTACTGTTCTCGTCGTGGGAGGTCGCCGGCGGGTCGTCGTTCACCCCCTCCCGGGCGGCGTTCCCTTCGGAATTCGCCGCCTCTCCCTCAGCTGCCCCGCGTCCTCCGGCAGCCGCTTCCTCCGCCCCCCTCACCCCGTCTTCCGCGACCCGGACACCGTCGACAGCGACCCCCTCGGCCCCCGCCTCCGGGATCAGGAACTGGGGTGCGAGTTCGCCGCCGACGCCGCCCGGGTCCTGGAGGAAGGAGTTCCAGAGGTGGTCGGCGGTCTGGGTGGGGTGGGTGACCATGTGGACGGCACCGCCCAGGAGTTCCACCTTGGCCTGGAGCGCTTCGTAGGGGTGCGTGATCGCGTACGGATCGAGCGGGTTGGCGTTGCGGGCCAGGTTGTTCAGGTCGCCGAGTCCGCGCATGAAGCCGCCGAAGAACCGCATGTCCTCCGTCTTGGCGGCGTCCCAGGCGTCGGCACCGTCGAGTTTCAGCTGGTTCAGGGCCGACGGCTCACGGGGAGCGTGCTGCAGAGCGAGTTTGAACCGGTCAGCGGCCTCTGCGGCCAGGTGACTGCGCTGGCGCCTTGCGGCGGCCAGGATCTGCTCGGCCGCGTGCTTGGCCTCGTCGCCCGGGTCCTGCTCCGAGGGCTTCGGCCCGGGGTCCTTCGAGCCCGCGTCGACGGCGTGGTGGTACGTCTCCACCTTCTGCTGGTGTGCCTTGGAGACGGACTTGCCCTCGCGGTACTTCGCCACCGCCTCCCGCGCCTGGGCCTGTGCCCACTCCACCGTGTGCGCGAAGTTCTCCAAGGCCGAGGCCGCATCCCCGCACGCCTCACCGGCCTGACGCCACTTGACCTGGTGCGTGGCGAACTTCTTGCGGAAGGTGTCGGCGGCCTCGCCCTTGAAGTCCGACGAGTCGAGATTCTGCATGCCTGACGCGACGGCGCCGAAGGCCTGCGCGAAGTTCTGCAGGTGCCCCGCCGTCTCGCGCAGCTTCGCCGGGTTGCCGTGGATGAGTTCCTTCGGGTCCTCGGTCTCGTCCAGCTGCTGCTCGTCCACGTGCGCGCCCAGCTTGGACGCGGTGGAGTCGCCCCAGTCGTCGACCTTGTCGGCCGCGCCATGCGCACCCACGTAGTCGAGCGCGTCGCCCACACCGTGGGCGCCCTCGTCGATGACATGGCCCGTCGTCCGCTTGACATGGTCGTAGCCGGACTTCAGCGACCCCAGGGCACTGTTGAACTTCCCCGTGAGCGACATCAGTTGTCGTCACCCGACCCGGCCACGTCCCGCACCATCGACGGCGTGATCGGGATCGGACTGCCCGGCGCGCCCTCGCTCGTCTCCACGTCCTTGATCGCGCCCTTCCCCGTCTGCTTCACGGAGTTCACCAGGTTCTCGCGGTCCTTGGCGCCGTAACCCGTCGTCGCCGCGGCGTGGTTGATCTGGTCCACGCTCTCCTTCTCCACCTGCTCATTGGAGGCGAAGGGGTCCCCGACCACGGAGTTGTAGGCGACCTTCAGCGAGCCCTTCACGTACTCGTCCGTCTGGTGGAAGGTTCCTGCTGCGAGCCCCATCCCCTCGGCCAGCGCGTTGCCCTCCTGCATCAGATCGCGCACTCCCCACTGCCAGCGTTCGCAGAAGGTGTGCAGCATCGCGCCCAGCTGGTCGTCGCCGACGTCCATGCCGTCCATCTCCAGGCCGGTGAAGCCGCGGCCCGCGCCCGCCCAGCCCTTCATCCCACCCAGCGAATCCATCTCGCTCAGCGCCTTGTTGATCCCCTCGGCGATCGACTTCAGCCCCTGCACCCGCAGATCCGGCTGGCCGCCCCCGCTCGGTGTGGTCATTGCCGCTCCTCCCCCGTTCCGCTTCCCACGCCCCTGGCCGGCCCGTCCACTGCGACCGCCTCCGGCACGATGCCGACGACCGGCGGCAGCACCGTTCCCCGCTCGCCGTCGCCGGCGTCCAGCAGCACCCCGCACGGCAGCCCGGTGGCCTCGGCCACCGCCGGTACACCGGCGTCCAGCACCGCCGCACCCCACACCGCCCGGTACCGCCAGGTACGGTCGCCGTCTCCGCGTGCCCTCGCGTACCGCCCGAGCGCGACCTCGTCGGTGAACGCGAGCAGCCACCGTGCCCCGTGCGTCTCCACCGTCAGGGCGGCGCCGTTCTCCCCGTAGGGGACGAGGACGCGGCGGCGTCGGAACTCGCCGAGCAGCGCGCGGAAGCGGCGCCGGTGAAGCTTCAGTCGGACGGCTTGCTCCTCGGAGAGCGGCTCTTCCAGCCGGTCGCCCGGCTGTGCGGCTGCGGATTCCGGGGTCGCCGTTGATGCGGGCCCGTCCGTGGCTCCGGGCCCCACTACGGACTGCTTGGCGGTAGCAAATACGTCGGGCTCCGGCTGCGGATCGACTTCAGAGAGGCCCTCAGCAGGAGGAAGTGACGCACTGCCCGTATGCAGAACTGTCTGCTCCGCGATGTCTGCAAGTGCCGACCTGGGCGAATGCACATCGGTCTCGCCCGTCGCCCCCGGCGATCCCGTCGGCTCAGCGCTGCCCACAGCGCCTTCCCCCCTCAGTGGAATGTCTTGATACGCTCGGCTGATTTCATTCAGTGAACGACCTTTAATGCTCACATGCGCGGACTGACGCACGCAACGTCTACCCGATCAACAATGAGCAAAGAACGGTCAACTGCCGCCGCATCCACAACGGTTCCCACCACAGACAGGAAAGGCCCAGCCACCGGCGTCTGGCCTAGGGCAGCCGCAACCGCCGGAACTCGATCGTGTCGTAGGTGCCCTTCGCACCTGTCTCGTACAGGACGCCGACCGTGTCGAGGCTCACCTGGACGAGGTCGGAGTACGCGGCCCAGTGGGCCGAGAGGGTCTGGAGTTTGGTGAAGGTCCGGCCCTCGTCCGTGCTGGACCACAGGGCCATCGCGCGGCGGGCCGTGGGCACCGAGGGGGCGGAGAGCAGCAACGGGGCCTTGGGGCCGACCGGTTGGAGCACGCTGCCCTGGACCACCGGTACGTCGTTCAGGGTGGGCTGGACGGCGTAGGGCCGCTCCAGGGTCCGGCCGCCGTCGCCGGAGTAGGCGTCGAGGCGGTTGCCCGGAGCCTTGCCGTTCTGGTCGCGGGCGGTGAAGTACAGGCGGCCGTCCCGGAGTTGGGCGGCGCTGGTCTCGTTGGCGTTGGTCATGCCGTCGTAGGTGTCGTCCACGAAGCCGAGATGCCAGGTGCGCCCCAGGTCGTCGCTGTAGAGGGCGTGGCCGCCGTAGTACCTGGCCTCCGCACCGGTGTCGTGGGAGCCGGCGGGCGGGGCGGCGGAGTGGTTGGCGGGGACCAGCAGGCGGCCGGCGTGCGGGCCCCGGGTCAGGGCGACCGCGTGCCCGGGACCGGTCGCGTACCAGCGCCAGCCCGGCCGCTTCACCTGGGCCGTGATGTCCCGCGGAGGTGTGAAGTGACGGCCGTCGTCCAGGCTGTGCTGCACGAACACCCGGCGGCTCTGCTCCGGGGTGGCCTCGCCCCGCATGATCTGAGCCTCCGTCACGGCCCCGCTGTTGTACGAGGTGACGAGGACGACGGCGCCGGAGCGCGGGTCGACCACGGGCGCCGGGTTGCCCCGGGTGTCCCCGTCCCCCGCGGCCACCACAGCCGGCGGACCCCAGGTGCAGCCGCCGTCGGCGGAGCGGCGCAGCACCACGTCGATGTCCCCGCTGTCGCCCGCGCCGTCGTGCCGGCCCTCGGCGAAGGCCAGGACGGTGCCGCGTGCGGTCCTGACGGTGGCAGGGATGCGGTAGGTGTGGTAGCCGCCCTCGCCGGACACGTACGGCACCGAGGAGGTGCAGCCGGGCGCCGCGTGGGCGGGCAGGCGGGCGGTGAGTGAGGTGAGGAGCGCGAGCGTGGTGAGGAGCGTGCGGTGGAGCGGCGTCACGCATCCATGCTGCCCGGAATCACCAGCCCCGACTCGTAGCCCACGACGACCAGCTGGGCCCGGTCGCGGGCCCCGAGCTTGCCCATGATCCGGCTCACATGGGTCTTCGCGGTGAGCGGGCTCAGCCCCAACGCCTCGGCGATCTCGGTGTTGTTGAGGCCCCGGGCGACCAGCGTCAACACCTCCCGCTCCCGGTCCGACAGGCACTCGGGACCGCCCGTCGCCGGGGCGGAGGGGCTGCGCAGAAACCGCTCGATCAGCCGTGCCGTCGGCCCCGGGGAGAGCAGCGCCTCGCCCGCCGCGACCGTGCGGATGGCTTCGAGCAGATCACCCGGACGGGTGTCCTTCACCAGGAACCCGGAGGCGCCCGCGCGCAGCGCGTCCACGATGTTCTCGTCGGTGTCGTAGGTGGTGAGGACCAGCACCTTCACCCCGGCCAGGTCCTCGTCGGCGGCGATCAGGCGGGTGGCCTCGATGCCGTCGAGGTCGGGCATGCGGATGTCCATCAGCACCAGGTCGGCGCGTTCGGTGCGGGCGAGGTCGACGGCCTCGCGGCCGGTGGCGGCCTGGCCGACGACCACCATGTCCGGCGCGGACTCCACGAGCATCGCGAACGCGGCCCGTACGAGCGTCTGGTCGTCGGCGAGCAGCACCCGGATCATCTCGGCCCTCCCAGGGGCAGTACGGCCGTCACCTCGAAGCCCTGCGCGTCCGTGCGCGGCCCGGCGGTCACCGTGCCGCCGACGCTGCGCGCCCGCTCCCGCATGCCGAGCAGGCCGTATCCGGGCGTGCCGGCGCCCGCGCCCGCGCCGTCGTCGGTGACCTGGACGCGGAGGGCGCCCTCTTCCTCGAACACCCGTACCTGCACGGTCAGGTCGTCCCGGCCGCCGTGCCGTACGGCGTTCGTGAGCGCCTCCTGCACGATCCGGTAGGCGGCGGCCCCCACGGCGGGCGGCACCCCGTCCGCGGCGACCGTGAGCTTCGCCTCGGCGCCCGCGGTCGTCCGGGCGAGGTCGGCCAGGCCGTCGAGGCCGGGCAGCGGGCCGCGGGCGTCCGGCGTACCGGGATCGCGCAGGACCTCCAGCGTCGTACGGAGTTCACCGCGGGCGGTGCGGCAGGTCTCCGCGATGTCGTCCAGGGCACCGGCGACGGCGGCCCGGTCCAGCCGGCCGGGGTCGGCGGCCAGGACGTGAGCGGCGACCGAGGTCTGCACGCCGATCAGGGTGATGCTGTGGGCGAGCAGGTCGTGCAGGTCGCGGGCGATGCGCAGGCGTTCCTCGGCGACCCGGCGGCGGGCCTCCTCCTCGCGGGTGCGCTCGGCCCGCTCGGCGCGCTCGACGGCCGCGGCCGCGTTCTCCCGGTGGACGCGGATGTAGCCGCCGAGGACGAGCATGGAGACGATCCAGCCGGTGATCTGGAAGGACACCGCGAGCCCGGCCATGCCGTGGCCGATCTTGAGGACCATCATGAGCGCGATGACGGCGCAGCCGATGACCGCCGTGCGCAGGGGCCCGTTGCGCACCGCCACCGTGTACAGGACGACCATGGAGGCAGCGGTCGGCGCGGAGTGGTTGTAGTCCTGCGCGTGGTACACCGCGATCAGCGGGATCATGATCGCCAGCGCCGGCAGCGGGGCCCGCCGGCGCCGGACGAGCGGCACGTGCAGGCCGAGCAGCAGGGCCCAGCCGAGCGCGTCCGGGTGTCTGCCGCTGCCGACGGTCACCGCGATCACGGAGGCCAGGGCGGCGAGGCCGACGGCGAGGTACGCGTCCTGCCGCAGAGGATCGAGGGACGCGGGCGGTCGGGGTCGGGAAACGAAGGTGGTTGCCTGCACGGGGTTCATCTTCCGGTACGGGGCTCAGCCCACGGGCTCCGGTGTGCGCGTCCTCGGCGCCTCGGGCGTCCTGGACAACCGTCCCGGCCACCACACCCACCGCGCCAGCGCCACGCTCGCGCTGGTCACCAGGTAGGTGCGGACGAGGAAGGTGTCCAGCAGGACGCCGACCGCGATGACGAAGCCCAGCTCGACCAGTGGGACGAGGCCCATGTTGGTCAGCACGGCGAAGGTGGCGGCGAGGACGAGGCCCGCGGAGGCGATGACCCCGCCGGTGGTGCGCAGTGCGGTCAGTGCGGCCTCGGCCGGTTCCCGCCCCCGCAGCGACTCCTCCCGCATGCGGTGCATCAGGAAGATGCCGTAGTCGACGCCGAGGGCGACCAGGAACACGAAGGACAGCAGGCCCAGACCGGGATCGGTGCCGTGGAAGCCGAACAGCGGCCCGAACACCAGCCCGCCGAGACCGAGCGCCGCGCCCCACACGGCGACCACGGCGGCCACCAGGATCAGCGGCGCGACGAGGGACCGCAGCAGGGCGATCAGGATCAGCAGCACGGAGAGCAGCACGATCGGTACGACGACCAGCCGGTCGCGGGCGTCGGTGTCCTCCAGGTCCAGCTGCTGGGCGCTGGGCCCGCCGACGTAGGAGCCGGCGAGCCGGTGCCGCAGCTCCTTGATGGTGGCGGTCTCGGCGGCGGACTGGGGCGGTGCGGACGCGGTCACCGTGATCTCGGTCCAGCCTCCGCCGGTACGGCCCTCCCGCGCCCCCGCCACTCCCCGGGTGCCCCGGACCGCCGCGAGGACGGCGTCGGCGCCGCCCGCCGGGGTGAGGATCTCGATGGGCTGCGCGGACCGCTCCGGATACGCCTGGGCCAGGGTCTCCATGGCCGTGACGGAGTCGGGCCGGTCGACGAAGGTGTCCAGCTGCTTGACCGGTCCGGGCAGGTTCAGGGTGCCCAGCGCGAGCGCACCGAGCAGGGCGGCGCCGGAGGCGAGGACGGTCAGCGGGCGGCGCCCGGCGGAGGAGCCCATCGCGGCGAACAGCGACCGGCGGGCCTTGGGTGTGCTGCCGACGGCGGGCACGAGCGGCCAGAAGACGCGGCGGCCCAGCAGGACCAGCACGGCGGGAAGCAGCGTCAGCATCGCGGCCAGTGCGCACAGCACCCCGACCGTGCCGAGCGGGCCCATGCTCCGGCTGGAGTTGAGGTCGGCGGCGAGCAGGCAGAGCAGCCCGGCGGCGACCGTGCCGGAGGAGGCGAGCACGGCGGGCCCGCAGCCGCGCAGGGCGGCCCGCATCGCGTCGTACGGCCGCTCGTGGCGGCGTAGCTCCTCGCGGTAGCGCGAGACGAGGAGCAGGGCGTAGTCGGTGCCGGCGCCGAAGACGAGGATCGTCATGATGCCGGCGCTCTGGCCGGAGACGGTGGTGCCGAAGGCCTGGTTGAGGCCGTAGGCCGCGGCCCGGGCCAGGAAGTCGCCGATCCCGGCGACGACGAGCGGGACCAGCCACAGCAGCGGGCTGCGGTAGATGAGGATCAGCAGGACCGCGACGACGGCGACCGTGGTGTAGAGCAGGGGTCCGCCGAGGGAGGCGTACACGCCGGAGGCGTCGGTGGCGAGGGCGGCCGGGCCGCCCACCTCGACGGTCAGCCCGCCCTGGCCGCGGGCGACTTGGCGGACGTCGTCGACGAAGGTGTCGCGCCTCTTCTCGTCGGTGCCGGGCTCGTTGGTGGTGACCGGGTACATGAGGGTGGTGCCGTCGGCGGACGGGATGCCCTTCGGGGTGCCGGTCAGGGTGTGGCGGTCGGCGACGGTCGCCACCTGCTGTGCGGCCGTCGTCCGGTCGGCGGCGGTGAGGCCGCCCGCGCGGTGGTAGACGAGGACCAGTGCGGTCGTCTCGCCGCCCGGCAGCCGGTCCTGGAGCCTGGCCACCTGGGTGGAGTCGGCGGATGCGGGCAGGTAGTCGGTCGCCCGGTCGTGCTGGACGTCGGCGAGCTTGGCCGCGAACGGTCCCGCCACGGCCAGCAGCACCACCCACAGCCCCAGCACCAGCCAGGGCAGTCCCCGCCGCCCGTCAGTCCTGCGTGTTCTCGCGGCCCCCATGAATCGGCCCCCTCTGGAAACGGATGTCCGGATACGGGTTCCAGACTTCCGCTGGGAGGGGGCGCGTTCGTCGGGCGAGGGGGCGAGTTCGGTGCTACTGCGAGGGGTGACCGGGCGGCCCCGTTACTCCCGGGGGAGTATCAGGACGGCGTCCGCGCGGCGGCCAGCAGCCGGTTCACGTCGTCGGCGCAGATGGTGAGTGCGGCGCCGATCGTGGTGAGGGCGTCGCGTTCCGCGGGTGTGTAGGGGCCGTCGGCCAGGGCGATGCGGGCGGCCTGCAGGAACAGGGACTCACGGCCGGCCGGGGCGAGGTGCGGGGCGAGCGGGTCGAGGGCCTCGTGCAGCTCTATGGCGAGGCTCGCGCCGCACGGCCCGCCGAGGACCCGGCCGGTGTCGGCGGCGAGGGCCTCCACCAGGGCGTCCAGCTGGTCCTCGGTGCAGTCCTCGAAGCCGGCGGCGCGCACCGCGCCGGCGGCCGTCTCCAGGGCCGTACGGGAGCCGGTGCCGCCCGCGGCCAGGACGGCGAGGGCGACGGTGTGCACGGCGTCCCGGAGCATCCCGGAGAAGCGGCGGGTGGTGGGGTGGTCGAGGACGTCGGTGCCGAAGTGGTGGCGGCAGGACGCGCACTCCACGACCGGTCCGGTCGCCCCGCGCGGCAGGACGGGCACCCCGAGGAGGGTGAGGCGGCGGCGGCCGGTCAGCCGCTGGTAGTTGCGGTCGCCTCCGCAGCCGGGGCAGAAGAAATCGCCGTCTCCCACGGGTGTCCATGCGGTGCGGGTGCCCAGGATGCGCACAGCCCTGGTGGCACGGCCGTCTCGTCCCCGTACTGGCAGCACGTCGCACCTCCGTAACTCCCCCACTGCCTTAAGGGCGCGGGAGGTGCCCCCAGGCAACATCGCCGCGCTGGCGTGATGTTAGCCACATCACGGAGGCTGAGTCAGTACCCCGTACGAGACCTTTCTGTGACCTCAGGGGCGCGTTGGCTGATAAGCGACGGGGCCCCGGCCGCCGTTCACAGCGGTCGGGGCCCCGAAAGTGCCGGTCAGCGAGGGGTCAGCGGGTCGCGCGGTTCACCGCGGAGACGACTGCCTTCAGCGATGCACGCGTCGTGTTCGCGTCGATACCGATCCCCCACAGGACCTTGCCGTCGATCGCGCATTCGATGTAGGAGGCGGCCTGTGCGGAGGCGCCCTCGCTCATCGTGTGCTCCTGGTAGTCCAGCAGGCGTACGTCGATGCCGATGGACTGCAGGGCGTCGAAGAAGGCCGAGATCGGACCGTTGCCGGAGCCGGTCAGCACCGTGTCCTCGCCGTCGACGGTGGCCTCGACGGTCAGCGTGTCCACGCCGTCCGTGTCGGTGGTCGACTGGCCGGTGCGGACCTGGATGCGGCCCCACGGGTTGTCCGGATTCGGCAGGTACTCGTCCCGGAAGACCGCCCAGATGGCGGAGCCGGTGACCTCGCCGCCCTCGGCGTCCGTCTTGGCCTGGATGAGCTTCGAGAACTCGATCTGCATCCGGCGCGGCAGATCCAGCTTGTGGTCGTTCTTCAGGACGTACGCGATGCCGCCCTTGCCGGACTGCGAGTTGACGCGGATGACGGCCTCGTAGGAGCGGCCGACGTCCTTCGGGTCGATCGGCAGGTACGGGACCGCCCACTCGATGTCGTCGACGGTGACGCCCTTGGCGGCCGCGTCGGCCTCCATGGCGTCGAAGCCCTTCTTGATGGCGTCCTGGTGGGAGCCGGAGAAGGACGTGTAGACCAGGTCGCCCACGTACGGGTGGCGGGGGTGGACCTCCATCTGGTTGCAGTACTCCCACGTGCGACGGATCTCGTCGATGTCGGAGAAGTCGATCTGCGGGTCGACGCCCTGCGAGAACAGGTTCATGCCCAGGGTGACCAGGTCGACGTTGCCGGTGCGCTCGCCCTGCCCGAACAGGCAGCCCTCGACGCGGTCGGCGCCGGCCATCAGCGCCAGCTCGGCGGCGGCCACGGCCGTGCCGCGGTCGTTGTGCGGGTGGACGGAGATGCAGACGTGCTCGCGGCGGGAGATGTTGCGGCTCATCCACTCGAAGCGGTCCGCGTGCGTCGACGGGGTCGAACGCTCCACCGTGGCGGGCAGGTTGAGGATGATCTCGCGGCCCGGACCGGGCTGGTAGACGTCCATCACCGCCTCGCAGACCTCCAGCGCGAAGTCCAGCTCGGTGTCGGTGAAGATCTCGGGGCTGTACTGGTAGCCGAACTCCGTCTCCGGGCCCAGCAGCTTCTCCGCGTACTCCATCACCAGGCGGGTGCCGTCGACGGCGATCTGCTTGATGTCGTCCTGGGAGCCGCGGAAGACGACCCGGCGGAAGACCGGGGCGGTGGCGTTGTACAGGTGGACGGTCGCCCGCCTGGCGCCCTTCAGCGACTCCACGGTCCGCTCGATCAGGTCCTCACGGGCCTGGGTCAGTACGGAGATCGTGACGTCGTCCGGGATCGCGCCCTCTTCCTCGATGATCGAGCGCACGAAGTCGAAGTCGGTCTGGCCGGAGGCCGGGAAGCCGACCTCGATCTCCTTGTAGCCCATCGTGACCAGCTGGTCGAACATCCGGCGCTTACGCTCGGGCGACATCGGGTCGATCAGGGCCTGGTTGCCGTCGCGCAGGTCGGTGGAGAGCCAGCGGGGGGCGACGGTGATGCGCTGCTCCGGCCAGGTGCGGTCCGGGATGTCGACCTGCTCGTAGCGGCCGTACTTGTGGATCGGCATCGAACTGGGCTGCTGGCGGTTCGCCATGGTGCGGGGCTCCTTGGGAGGTGTCCTGAAGGACGGCCGACGACGCAACGCCAAGCTCCGCGGGGAGGGAGTCGGCCTCGACTACAGGCCCTCGCCGCGGCAGCTAAGAAGGAGCAGCCCGAAACGCATGATGCTCCGCATGCTAGCCGAGCCGCCCCGAGCCGCGAGGGCCCGTATCAGTATGCGGGACCGCGGGGACAAATTGGACAAAAAGTGCGCCATACCACTTCGGCTACGGGGAGTGAGACCGATGTCACCGTATTTCACCAATCATGGTTGCGAGTAGTGACAGCTGCATCACTCAGTGCAAGGGTGCCGGGCATGACGACCAACGGGGGCTTCCAGCCCGTCTTCTGCACGATCGTGCCGCCGCACGTCCTCGACAAGCTTGCGCGGAACGAGGACCCCGCACTCTCCCTCCCCGCCCGCCGGTCTCTGGAGCACGACGCCTACCAGCGCACCCGCCGCCGGCTGACCACCGTGATCGGCGCGCCCGCCGTCGCCCCGCCCGCCGGAGCGGTGGCCGACCAGCCGCACCGCACCATCTACGACGCGGAGCATCAGCAGGACCTGCCCGGCACCAAGGTCCGCGAGGAGGGCTCCGAGCCCGGTCAGGACGCCACGGTCAACCGCGCCTACGCGGGCCTCGGCGCCACCTTCGAGCTGTATCTGAAGGCGTACGGCCGCAACTCCATCGACGGCGAGGGCCTGCCGCTGGACGCGAGCGTGCACTTCGGCACCGACTACGACAACGCCTTCTGGAACGGCGAGCAGATGGTGTTCGGCGACGGGGACAACGAGATCTTCCTGGACTTCACCATTCCGGTGGACGTCATCGGCCACGAGCTGACCCACGGTGTCACCCAGCACACCGCCAACCTGGCCTACTTCGGCGAGTCCGGAGCGCTCAACGAGTCGGTCTCCGACGTCTTCGGCTCGCTGATCAAGCAGTACTCACTCGGCCAGAGTGCCGCCGAGGCGGACTGGCTGATCGGCGCGGGGCTGCTCGCTCCGCGCGTCACCGGCACCGCCCTGCGCTCCATGAAGGCGCCGGGCACGGCCTACGACGACGACGTCCTCGGCAAGGACCCGCAGCCCGCGACCATGGACGACTACGTGCACACCAACCGCGACAACGGCGGCGTGCACATCAACTCGGGCATCCCGAACCACGCCTTCTACCTGGTCGCCACGGCCATCGGCGGCAACGCCTGGGAGAGGGCCGGACAGATCTGGTACGACGTCCTGACCGGCGGCGACCTGACGGAGAAGGCCCGCTTCGCCGACTTCGCCACGCTGACCGTCAAGGCGGCCCGCGCGCGGTACGGCGCAGGCGACGAGCTCCAGGCCGTACAGAAGGCGTGGGACCAGGTGGGGGTGCGGACGCTGTAGTTCCGTACTAGACAGTGACCCATGCGTATCCAAGTGCGGCGCACGGGCGGTTTCGCGGGCATCGAGCGCCGGGCCGAGGTGGACACCTCGGCCCGGCCCGACGCCGCCGAGTGGCACGCCCTGGCCGAACGCGCCCTCGCGTCCGGCCGGGGCACCCGCCCGGCCGGGGTCCCGGACGGCTTCAGCTACGAGATCACCGTGGACGGCCGGACGGTGTACGCGGCCGATCCCCGACTGACCGCGGAGCAGCGGGAGTTGATCTCACGGGTCCTGAAGGAAGGCGCCTAGAACAGAGCCGGGACCGTCACTTCACGCCGGGGCGTTGACTTCCGTTACCGGGGGTAAGGATGATCCCGGCCATGGCGACTGATACAGGCGATCCGATCCCCCGCTTCCCGGCCGGCTTCCTGTGGGGCGTCTCGACCTCCGCCCACCAGATCGAGGGGGCGGCCGACGAGCGCGAGGCGTCCGTGTGGGACGTGTTCACGGCCGAGCCGGGGCGGGTGAAGGACGGCTCGACGGCGGCGGTGGCCTGCGACCACTACCACCGCTACCGGGAGGACGTGGCCCTCCTGGCCGGCCTCGGCGTGGACGCGTACCGCTTCTCCGTCTCCTGGCCGCGCGTGAACTCCCCCGGCGGCCTGGACTTCTACGACCGTCTGGTGGACGAGCTGTGCGCGGCGGGCGTGCGCCCCGTGCCCACCCTCTTCCACTGGGACCTGCCCGCCTCGCTGGACTGGCTGGAGCGGGACACGGCGGCCCGGTTCGCCGAGTACGTGTCCGTCGTCGCCGAACGCCTCGGCGACCGCGTCACCAAGTGGATCACCCTCAACGAGCCCGCCGAGCACACCCTGCTGGGCCACGCCCTGGGCGCCCACGCCCCCGGCAGACAGCTCCTGTTCGACGCGCTCCCGGTCGCCCACCACCAGCTCCTCGCCCACGGCCTCGCGGTACGGGCCCTGCGCGCGGCCGGAGCGACGGACATCGGCATCGCCAACTCCCACGGCCCGACCTGGCCGGCCTCCGAGGAGCAGGCGGACCTGGAGGCGGCGGGCTTCTACGACATCCTCCTGAACCGTCTGTTCGCCGAGCCGGTCATCCTGGGCGCCTACCCGGAGGGCATCGGCGACCTGATGCCCGGCGACGTGTCCGCGGACCTGAAGGTCATCTCCGAGCCGGTCGACTGGTACGGCGTCAACTACTACGCGCCGACCCGGGTGGGTGCCCCGCAGGGCACCGAGATCGAGTTCGGCGGTCTGACCATGCCGGCCGAACTCCCCTTCTCCGTCCGGGAGATCGAGGACCGGCCCGTCACCGACTTCGGCTGGCCGGTCGTCCCCGAAGGCCTGACGGAGCTGCTCACCACCTTCCGCGACCGCTACGGCGACCGGCTCCCGCCGGTCGTCATCACCGAGAACGGCTGCTCGTACGAGGGCGTCGACGACCAGGACCGGATCGCCTACCTGGACGGCCATGTCCGGGCGCTGCACACGGCGTTGGAGTCCGGCGTGGACGTGCGCGGCTACTTCGTGTGGTCCCTGATCGACAACTTCGAGTGGGCGGAGGGCTATGCGCGCCGCTTCGGCCTCGTCCACGTCGACCACGCGACCCAGCAGCGCACCCCGAAGGCCTCCTACCACTGGTTCCGGGACGTGCTGCGGGCGCAGAGATGACCATGGCCCGCGCCTCGGCCGACCCGCTCGCCGAGCCCGTCGAGCCGGTCGGCCGGGGCTGGACGGCTGCCCTGTCGCTGGCCAACGGGGCGATATGGGTGGGCTGGTTCGGCCCGCTGCAGATCCTGCTCGCCTCGCAGGCGGGTGACTTCGCGCCCGGCGCCGGGATGTCGAAGGAGACGATGCTGGCGTGGGTGACGGGCGTCGGCGCCGTGGTCTCCCTGCTGGCGAACCCGTTCTTCGGGGCGCTGTCGGACCGTACGACGTCGCGATGGGGCCGCCGCACCCCCTGGATCGTGGCGGGTGCGACGGCCGGTGCCCTCGCCCTGCTGCTGCTCGCGCGAGCGGACGGCCTGTGGACGATGACGCTGGGCTGGTGTCTGGTCCAGCTGACGCTGAACGCGGCCTTCGCGGCGGTCACGGCTGCCGTGCCGGACCGGGTTCCGAGGCTCCAACGGGGCAGGGTGGGCGGCTGGTTGGGGGCGGCCCAGATCCTCGGGGTGGTCGGCGGGACCGGGCTGGCGACGGCGGCCGGGGGCACCGGGGCGGGCTATGCGGCCTGCGCCGCGTTCACCGTGGTCGGTGTGCTCCCGTACGTGTGGCGCTACGAGGATCTGCGCCTGCCGGCGGGCGACCGCGCGCCCTGGTCCCGGCGGACCTTCCTCGCGGGCTTCTGGCTGAGCCCGCGCCGCCACCCGGACCTGGGCTGGGCATGGCTGACCCGCTTTCTGATCAACCTCAGCAACTCGCTGGTGCTGCTGTACCTCCTCTACTACCTGCGGGACCGGCTGCACTACGCCGACCCCGACCAGGGCGTGCTGATCCTGACGGCGGTCAACGGCCTGACACTGATGGCGACCGTCGTGGTGGGCGGGGTGTGGTCGGACCGGGCCGGCCGGCGCAAGCCGTTCGTGGTGTGGTCGGGCGTGCTGATGGCGGTGGCCACGGCGACCCTGTCCGGCTGGCAGACCTGGCCGGGCGCGATCGTCGCCTCGGCGGTCCTCGGGGTCGGCTTCGGCGTGTTCACCTCGGTCGACTTCGCGCTGATGACGGACGTCCTGCCGAAGGCGCTGGACCGGGGCAAGGACCTGGGCGTGATCAACGCGGCCAACGCCCTGCCGCAGGTGGCGGCCCCCGCCCTCGCCGCGCCGATCGTCACGTACCTCGGCGGCTACCGGGTGCTGTACCTGGTGGCGGCCGTGATCGGGCTGGCGGGGGCGGTGCTGGTGGGGCGGATCCGGGGCGTGGAGTGAGCTACAGGGCTCCGGCGTCCCGGGCGGCCCACAGGGTCGGGTACAGCGGCCGGTAGCCCAGCTCGCGCCTGATCCGGTCGGTGGAGACGAGTCCGTACCAGGGGTCGGGATCGGTGTCGCCGTCCGGGAGTTCGGCGCCGAGGAGCTGGTGGAGTTCGAGGGCGCTGACGGGGGCGTCGTCGGCGATGTTGTAGGCGCGGCCGGCGATGCCCGGGGCGTGCAGCAGGCGCAGCAGGCCCTGGGCGACGTCGGCGATGTGCACAAGCTGGAAGAAGCGCTTGGTGGGGGGCCAGTGGGCGGTCCAGCGGGTGGCGCCGGCCAGGTGCGGGTCGCCCTCGCCGTAGACGTAGGCGAGGCGGCCGATGCGCAGGTCGAGCCCGTCCAGCGCCGCCAGTCCGCGTTCGGCCTCGGCCTTGGCCTGCGGGTACGCGGTCCACATCTGGCCCCCGGGCACGCAGGGGTCGTCCTCGGTGAGCGGGCGCCCGCGCCCGGTGCCGTAGATGAGAATGGTGCTGACCTGCACGAACCGCCGTGTACCGGAGGCGACGGCGGCACGGCCGAGTTCGAGGGCGGCGTCCCGGTTGACGGCCCGGGCCTCCTCGTCCGGTACGCCCCGGAAGGCGGCGGCGATGTTCACGACGGCGTCGGCTCCGGCGAGGGCCTTGCCGAGGGCGTCGGTGTCGCGGAGGTCGCCGAGGACGGGTTCGGCGCCGAGGTCCGAGAGCAGGTCGGCGCGGGCGGGGTCCCGCACCAGGACACGGACCTCCTCCCCCGGGCGCCGCTGCGCCAGCAGCCGCGGCAGGAACCCGGTTCCGACCTGGCCGGTGACGCCGGTGACGAGTGTCGTCGACATGATGTGCTCCTCTCGGTGGGTCGCCTCCAGCCTCGGCCGAGGCGGGCCGGACCGGGAGAGACCTGCCGATCAGGGGATTCGCAGTCCCTGGATAAGCCGGGCTCGCTGCCGCACGCTGGAGGGGTGAACCGGACCGAACTCGCCGACTTCCTGCGCCGCGGCCGTGCCCGCCTGGATCCCACCGACGTGGGCCTCACGCCCGGGATCCGCCGCCGTACACCGGGCCTGCGGCGCGAGGAGATGGCGTCGCTGGCGGGCATGTCGGTGGACTACTACACGCGCCTGGAACAGTCCCGGGGCCCGCGCCCGTCCCGCCAGATGCTCACGGCCCTCGCCCGGGCCCTGCGCCTGACGGACGACGAGCGGGACCACCTCTTCCACTTGGCCGGCGAGGAACCCCCACGCCGGGAGGCGACCTCCGCGCATGTGCGCCCGGGCCTGCTCCTGGTGCTCGACCGACTGCACGACACACCGGCCCAGGTGATGACGGACTGCGGCGAAGTACTGGCCCAGAACGCGATGGCGAAGGCCCTGTCCGGTGACGCCTCGGCCCGTCCGCCGCACGAGCGCAACCTGATCCGCCGCTTCTTCCTGGACCCGGCCGCCCGCGCCCTGTTCCCGCCGGAGGACGGACCCGAGCACGCCCGCGCCCAGGTGGCGAACCTCCGCGCGGTGACGGCCGCCCGCCCCGACGACCCGGAACCGGCGGCCCTGGTGGCCGAACTACGCGCCGACAGCGAGGAGTTCGCCCACCTGTGGGAGGAACACGAGGTGGCCGTGCGCCGGTCCGCCACCAAACGCTTCCGGCACCCGGTGGTCGGCCTGCTGGAACTGGACTGCGAGGTCCTCCTCCACCCCGACCACCACCAGCTCCTCGTCATCCACACGGCCCGCCCGGGCACGGAGTCGTACGAGAGGCTGCAGTTGCTGCGGGTGGTGGGACTGCAGGACATGTCCCCGCAGGGGGCTGTCGGCTAGAACCCCAGCTTGCGGAGCTGCTTGGGGTCGCGCTGCCAGTCCTTCGCCACCTTGACGTGGAGGTCGAGGAAGACCGGCGTGCCCAGCAGCGCCTCGATGTGCTTGCGGGACTTGATGCCGACCTCCTTCAGGCGCTTGCCCTTGGGGCCGATGATGATGCCCTTCTGGCTCGGGCGCTCGATGTAGAGGTTGGCGTGGATGTCGAGGAGCGGCCGGTCCGCGGGGCGGTCCTCGCGCGGGAGCATCTCCTCCACGACGACGGCGATGGAGTGCGGCAGCTCGTCGCGGACGCCCTCCAGGGCCGCCTCGCGGATGAGTTCCGCGATCATGACCTGCTCGGGTTCGTCGGTGAGGTCACCCTCGGGGTAGAGGGCCGGGCCCTCCGGCAGCAGCGGGACGAGCAGGTCGGCCAGCAGGCCCACCTGCTTGTCGCCGACCGCCGACACCGGGACGATCTCGGCCCACTCGAAGCCCAGCTCCTTGCCCAGCTGGTCGATGGCGATCAGCTGCTCGGCGAGGGTCTTGGAGTCCACCAGGTCGGTCTTGGTGACGACGGCGACCTTCGGGGTCTTCCGGATCCCGGCCAGCTCCTTGGCGATGAAGCGGTCGCCGGGGCCGATCTTCTCGTTCGCGGGCAGGCAGAAGCCGATCACGTCGACCTCGGCCCACGTCGTCCGTACGACGTCGTTGAGCCGCTCGCCGAGCAGGGTGCGCGGCTTGTGGAGCCCGGGGGTGTCCACCAGGATCAGCTGGGCGTCGGGCCGGTGCACGATGCCGCGCACCGTGTGCCGCGTCGTCTGCGGCTGGTTCGCGGTGATCGCCACCTTCTGCCCGACCAGAGCGTTCGTGAGGGTGGACTTGCCCGCGTTGGGGCGGCCCACGAAGCAGGCGAAGCCGGCGCGGTGGGCGGTCTCGGCCGGCTGCTCGGATGACTGGGTACGGACGCTCATGGCGACCATTGTCCCTGATCCACGAGACCGTGCCGTACCAGTGGGGACCACCGGCTCTCCGCGTGAGCTTTCGGAAACCCCCACGCAACGAAACGCCACGGAAACAACCCCGTACACAACCGGAAACGCACACCGGTGACCCTCTGACGAGCCCCCACACCGTTGGAGACGCCCGTGACCCTCGCCGCAGCGCACGTCGACACCGGCGACACCGCCTGGCTGCTCGCCGCCACCGCTCTCGTCCTGCTGATGACGCCGGGCCTGGCCCTGTTCTACGGCGGCATGGTCCGCACGAAGAGCGTCCTCAACATGCTGATGATGAGCTTCGTGTCGATCGCCCTGGTGACGGTGGTGTGGCTGGCGGCCGGTTACTCGCTGGCCTTCGGTGACGACGTCGGCGGCGGGCTGATCGGCGGGCTCGACCACGCCGGCATGAGCGGGCTCGGCCCGGACAGCGTGCACGGCTCGGTCCCCACCCTCCTCTTCGCCACCTTCCAGCTCACCTTCGCGATCATCACCGCCGCCCTGGTCAGCGGCGCGGTGGCCGACCGTACGAAGTTCTCGGCCTGGCTGGTCTTCGTCCCGGTCTGGACCCTCCTCGTATACGTTCCGGTCACCCACTGGGTGTGGGGTCCGGGCGGCTGGATCCTCGACCGGCTCGGCGCGCTCGACTTCGCGGGCGGTCTGCCCGTCGAGATCACCTCCGGTGCCTCCGGCCTCGCCCTGTGCCTGGTCCTCGGCCCGCGGCTGGGCTTCAAGAGGGACGCCATGCGCCCGCACAACCTGCCCATGGTGGTCCTCGGCGCCGGTCTGCTCTGGTTCGGCTGGTTCGGCTTCAACGCGGGCTCCGCGCTCGGCGCGAACGGGCTGGCCGCGGCCGCCTTCCTCAACACCCTCGCCGCCGGCTGCACCGGTCTGCTCGGCTGGCTCTTCGTCGAGCAGCGGCGCGACGGCCACCCGACCACCCTGGGCGCCGCCTCCGGCGCGGTGGCCGGTCTGGTCGCGATCACGCCCTCCTGCGGCACGGTCTCCCTGCTCGGCGCGCTGGTCGTGGGCCTGGCCGCCGGTGTCGTCTGCTCCTACGCGGTGAGCTGGAAGTTCCGGCTGAACTACGACGACTCGCTGGACGTCGTCGGCGTCCACCTGGTCGGCGGCATCGTCGGCACCCTGCTCATCGGTCTGTTCGCCGAGAAGGCGATGACCGGCGGCGTCGAGGGCCTGTTCTACGGCGGCGGGCTGGTCCCGCTCGGCAAACAACTGCTGGCCGTCGTGGTCGTCGCGGTGTACGCGTTCGCGGTGACGTACGGCCTCGGCAAGCTGATCGACCGGGCGCTGGGCTTCCGGGCGAGCGAGGAGCAGGAGCACACCGGTCTGGACCTTACGGTGCACGCCGAGACGGCTTACGATCACGGGGTCCTGGGCCATGGCGCCCCGGTCTCCCACTCCGTCGCCGCCCAGAAGGCACCCATCCAGAAGGTCGAGAGCCAGGCATGAAGCTCATCACCGCGATCGTCAAGCCGTACCGTCTGGACGCGGTCAAGACCGCCCTGCAGGAGCTGGGCGTGCACGGTCTGACCGTGACCGAAGCGAGCGGGTACGGCCGTCAGCGCGGCCACACCGAGGTGTACCGGGGGGCCGAGTACCGGGTGGACCTGGTGCCGAAGGCGCGGATCGAGGTCGTGGTCGAGGACGCGGTCGCGGACGACGTCATCGACGCGATCGTCAGGGCCGCGCAGACGGGGAAGATCGGGGACGGGAAGGTGTGGGCGCTGCCCGTGGAGACCGTCGTCCGGGTGCGGACCGGCGAGCGCGGCCCCGACGCCCTCTGACCAGCAGCACTCCTGTCACCGCTCCGGCCACGAACACCAGTGAGGCGAGCAGCCAGGGCAGCGCGAGGAAGGAGGCGCTCGCCGACTCGCGGGTGTCCTGCGCGCTCGCGGTCAGCGTGATGTCGCCCCAGTCGAGCTGGGGAGCGCCGTGCCAGGTCTCGGTGAGCCGCACGCGCTGTCTCGGCAGCAGCTCGGACGGGATCCCGGTCAGGTCGCGGTCGAGCAGGGTGCGGCCGAACAGCCCGCGTGCCTTCAGCTCCACCTTGGGGTCGAGGGTGACGTTCCCGGTGTTGCGCAGGGTGTAGCTGATGGTCGCCGTGCTGTCGCCGAGGCCCGGGACGAGCGGTTGGTGGTGGCTGATCTGCACGTGCTCGACGGAGATCGCGGGCAGGGTGGGCCCGCTGACCCGGAGGTAGACGCGGGCGCCGACGGCCCGCTGCACGCCGAGCGCCAGCTTGCCGCTGCCGGGGTCCACCCGCTCGTCGAGGGCGACGATCGCGCCCGGGTGGTCGCCCGGTTCGGCGCCCTGGGGCACGTGCAGGGTGAAGGCCACGGTGACGGTCCTGTGGCCGGGCACGGTGACGCGTGACCTGGCCGGTTTCGCCCAGGCGCCGACTCCGCGCATGCGTTCCTTCAGGGTGCGTACGGCGAACCCGCCGTCGCGCGCGGTGTTGTAGGCGTCGGCCGCGTACAGCCGGAAGGTGAGCGGAGTGCCGGTCTTGTTGGCGACGGCGACCTTGTCCGTGACGGTCTGGCCGGGGTCGGCCGACAGGTAGAAGTAGGGGCGCGCGGCCACCTTCGAGGCGACCGGGTAGACGGACCAGCTGCCGTTGTCGGCGGCGCGGGCCGGTGCGGTCGACACCCCGAGGGCGAGACAGATCAGGCTCAGGAGGAGGACGTACGGCTTGCGCATGGGTGCGGACCCCCCATGGGCTCGGGTCGGGCGGTCGGGCGGGTGCGGCCCCATGGTGCGGTGGGGGCGCCCGGCCACCGGAGAGTGGGTGCGGGTCAGGTGAGGGTGAGGGTCAGGACGCCGGAGTACGCGCCCGGAGGCGTGAACGCCGGTACGTCCAGGGAGAGTCCGGCGTCGACGGTGAACTCGCCACCGGTGAGCGTGGCGTCGGGGGCCGACGCGAGCGTCGCTCCCGAGGTGCCCACCGTGCCCGTCGAACCGGCCTTGCAGGTGCTGGGGCTGCCCGCCTTGGTCGCGCAGGCGGGAGTCCAGCTCAGCTTGCTCGCGTCGATCTTGGCGCCGGGGCCGGTGAAGTCGGTGACCTTGCCGGTCAGGGACCAGCCCGCGGGACCGCCGCGGAAGTCCTTGACGGTCACCGACTGCAGGGATCCGGTCGAGGCCCCGCCCTTGCCGAAGTCGACCGCCGACAGCGCGACGGCGTCCCCGGCCTGGGACATGGACAGCGTGCCCGCCTTGACCGTGGTGGTCAGCTTCTGGCTGCCGGCCGGGACGGGCGTGTTGTCGTTGACGACGTAGGCCGCGGGGCCCGCGCCCTTGTCCGCGCTCCAGGAGCCGCCCTCGTAGGCCACGATCCCGGTCGTCGTCTTGTCGTTGACGACCAGCGAACCGCTGAAGGAACCCTGGGCGCCCGCGGTCACGGTGGCGGTGTCCGCGGTCTGGGTGGCCCCGGCCCGCCCGGCCAGGGTGACGGTGGCGCCCGGCGTGAAGTTGCTGCCGCTCACCGTGACACCGGCGCCCGGATCACCGGAGGCCGAACCCAGCGAGATGGCACGGGTGTTGGCGGGCGTTCCGTCCGTCGCCGTGAGCGTCTCGGAGGTCGGCGCGGGCGGGTTGGTGACCGTGCAGGGGGTGTCCAGCTCCAGGATGTAGCTGGTGTGGATGTTGTAGTCGCCCGGCGAGAGGGTGATCTGGCCGGCCTTGGTGACGGTGAACGTACCGGTCATGGAGAAGGACGGGAAGGCGGCCTTCCCCGGCACCGGCGGGTTCTTCTTCGGTCCGGCGACGGTGACGGCACCGGTCTGGGCACCGCCGAGGGCGACCTTGCCGGTCGGGGTCATGATGTCGGCCGGCAGGGCCAGGTCGGTGGGGTTGCTGGCGGCGGCCGTGACCACGGTGTAGGTCACGGTGACCGTGTCGCCGACCTTCGGGCTGGTGTTGTCCACCGACACGTTCGCGGTGGTGGTGCCGTCGATCGGCGGAAGACCCGAGACGGCGGGCGGGATGCAGTGCGTGGCGAAGTCCACGTTCTTACCGGCGGCACCGGCCGGACCGGCCAGCGCGCCGCCCGCGGTGACCGCGAGCGCGGTCGCCCCGAACAGTGACGCCCAGCGCCACCGTCGGGATCTTCGGGGTGTCGAACCCATGGGCCCCCTCCTGAGGGTCGCGGGCGCAGCGGCTCATCTGCGCCGACAGGGGGCATTGATGTGGAGCCCGCGTGAGAAGTCAATGGAGATGCCGCAGAAATCTGACGGATCATCAGTTTCTGCGGCATCCACGGGAGTTCCGGCACTATCCGGAACAGATCGCTCGGTTCACCGGCTCACTCAGTCGAACACGAACGGACCGGGCGACTGCTTGCCGGTGGCCGTACAGGTGACGTTGACTCCGAAGATCGTCATCTGCAGCGAGCCGCCGTACGCCTCCAGGCTGTCGCCGGCGGCCACGGTGCCGCTGAGCGGGCCGGCGGTGACCGGGTCGCCGGCGGCCATGGCCGGGTTCTTCGTCCCGGTAAAGACGCTGGTGCCGCCGCTCGCCTTGACCAGGGTGAGCTTCGAGCTGATGGAGTCCGCCGCCACCGCGACCGGCGCCTTGACCGCGCTGGAGGTGAGGGTGATGGTGGCCGAGGTGCCGCTCTGGGTGGCGGTGAGCGTGGCGGCGCCGCCGCCGAAGATGCCGCAGCTCGCGTTGATGGTCGCCGTCTGGGGAGTGACGGCGGCCGCGGTGGGCGCGAAGGCCAGCCCGGCGACCGCGAGGGCGCCGGCGGCCAGTGCCGCACCTGTTGCTGTGCGCTTGCCTCTCATGGGGATCCGCTTCCCTTCCCTGTGGGGGATGCCATGTGGGGATGGTCGGAAGGTGCGCCGACGAACGGCAGGCCGGAACAGGTGGGTGCGGGCACGCTGCGTCGGCGGTGCGGATCTGACGGATCGTCGGGACTTACGGCTCCATTGATGCGCGAGAGGCAGGCGACGGCAAGGATGAAATCCGGACTACTCTCCGGTGCCCGCCGGGACCGTCAGCCTGACGGCACCGTCCGGGCCGGCGAGCAGCACCGGCGTCCCGGCGCCGCCCAGATCGGCCACGGCCGCCCGGTCCTCGGGGGCGACGCCCTCCGCCTCGCTCACCACCGCGGCCGCCTCCAGCGACCGCGCACCGGACGCCACGGCCATGGCGACCGCGGTCCGCAGCGCACTGAGCTTCAGCGAAGCCAGCTCCACCGACCCGGCGACATACGTACGCCCGGTCTCGTCCCGTACGGCCGCACCCTCGGGCACACCGTTGCGGGCCCGCGCGGAACGGGCCAGGGTGACGATCTTGCGGTCCTCGGGGTCAAGCGCGTTGCTGTCGGTCATGCCCCGAGCATACGGATCAGCGGATCGCTCACCCCGCCACGGGGTACATCGCCCCGCGCCGCCCCTCCGGAGAGGCGAGCCACTCCAGCTTCGCCGCGGTGTTCGCCTCGTCCAGCGGAGTGTGCAGCACGATGGACAGGTCGGGCCGGGCCGGCACCTTCATCACCGTCGACTCCACGACCAGCAGCCCGACCACCGGATGGTCCAGCTCCTTGCGGATCTGCCCCTGGTCCTCGATGTCCCGCTCGGCCCACATCCCCACGAACTCGGCGCTCGCGTCGCTCACCTCGGCGAGCACCGCCTGGTACCCGTCGTCGTCCGGCCGCGCGGCACACGCGGCCCGGAACTGTGCCACGACCGTGCGCGCGTTCTGCTCCCAGGTCCGGCTCCGCGCCCGGTACATCGGGTCGGTGAAGAAGTCGACGAGACAGTTCTGCGTGATGTCGGACCGCATGCCGAGCACGACCGCGGCCGCATCGTTGTACATCACGCAGTTGTAGTACAGGTCCATGATGTGCGCCGGATACGGCATCCAGGTGTCGATCACCCGTCGCAGCCCGTCGCACATGTCCCGCTTCTCGGGCGCCACTTCGGGTGCGGGCGGGTTGAGCCCGGCGAGCGCGTACAGGTGACGGCGCTCGGCGTTGCTGAGCCTGAGCACCCGCGCCACGGAGTCCAGCACCTGCGGCGAGACGGAGATGTCCCGCCCCTGCTCCAGCCACTGGTACCAGGACGCGCCCACCCCGGCGAGCACGGCCACCTCCTCCCGGCGCAGTCCGGGCGTACGGCGACGGACCCCGCCGACCGGCAGGCCCGCCTCCTGAGGACTGACCCGGGCGCGCCGGCTCATCAGGAACTCCCGCAGTTCGCCCAGCCGACGGCTCTTCGGCGCATCCGCAGCAGCCACGTACCGATCCCCCTCGTCACCGTGTCTGGTGGTGCCACCACCACCATAAGTTCTGACTCCCCACGGATGTTCCGGCGGCCCGAAGCTCGGGACATGGCGATCGACACCACCACCGAACCCACCGCGTCCCCCGTCCCACCGCTCGGCAACCCCCGGCTGTCGACGCGTGACAAGCTCGTCCTCTTCGTCCTGTGCGCGGCCCAGTTCATGGTCGCCCTGGACTTCTCCGTCCTCAACGTGGCCCTGCCCGAGCTGGGCGCGGACCTCGGTTTGAGCCGCTCCGGCCTGCAGTGGGCGGTCACCGCGTTCGCGCTCCCGTCCGGCGGCTTCCTGCTGCTCTTCGGGCGGATGGGCGACCTGTACGGCCGCCGGAAGCTGTTCCTGACCGGCCTGGCCCTGTTCGGCGCCGCCTCGCTGCTGGCGACCCTGGCCTGGGACCCGGAGTCCTTCCTCGCCGGGCGCGCCCTTCAGGGCCTCGCCGCGGCGGCGATCGTGCCGACCGGCATGTCCCTGCTCACCACCACCTTCCCGGAGGGCCCGGCCCGGGACCGCGCCCTGGGCATCTCCGGCACGCTGCTGTCGCTGGGCTTCACGGTCGGCATGATCGCGGGCGGTGTCCTGACCGACGCGCTCGGCTGGCGCTCCACCATGGCCCTGCTGACCGTGTTCGCGCTGATCGTGCTGCCGCTGGCCCCGGGCCTGCTGCCCAAGTCCCTCCCCCATGGCCTCAAGGGCAGGGGAGGTGCCCCCGTCCCGGACCGCCCGCGCCTGGACGTGCCCGGCGCGGTCACCGTCACCACGGGCCTGCTGTCCCTGATCTACGCCCTGTCCACGGCCGCCGACCACGGCTTCGCCCGCACCGACGTCATCACGGGACTGATCGCCGGTCTCCTGCTGCTGACCGCGTTCACGGTGGTCGAGTCCCGTTCGCAGGCCCCCCTGGTCTCCCTCTCGATGCTGCGCCGCCGCACGGTGGCGTGGGGCAACCTGGGCGGCCTGGTCACCTTCTCGATGATGTCGACGGTGATCTTCGTGCTGACCCTGTACCTCCAGGAGATCCTCCACCTGTCGGCCTTCGAGACGGGCCTGGTCTTCGGCGTCCAGGGCGTGCTGTCGGCCGCCGCCGGCACGCTCGCCCCGAAGGTCATCGGCCGCTTCGGCGCCCGCCGCACCCTGGTCGCCTCCCTGACCGGCCAGGGCGCACTGGTGGCGACGCTGCTGCTCCTGAACGCCCACACCTGGTCGGTCTGGCTCGCCACGGCCGCCGTGTCCCTGGCGAGCATGTGCCACCTGGGCGCGATCATCTCGTACGGCCTCACCGTCACCTCCGGCGTCCCCGACGAGGAACAGGGCCTGGCCACCGGCCTGGTCACCTCCACCCAGCAGGTGGGCATCACGGTCGGCATCCCGCTGCTGGGCGTCCTGGCCACCACCTCCCAGGACCTGCTGTCCGGCGTCCACACGGTCCTCGCCCTGGACGCGGCGATCGTCCTGGCCGCCGCCGTCCTGGTCGGGCTGGGTCTGCGCCGGGGTCAGTCCAGGGTCTGAACGATCTCGCTCCGCGCGGCCGTGTGCACCACACGGCCGCGCGCGCCGTTCACCAGGGACAGGTAGGGCGGTACGTGCCCGCACTCGACATCCGCGATGATCGGCACACCGAGCGGGCCGAGGGCGTCGAGGACGGCCTCGTGCTGGGTGAGGGTGGGGCCGTCCGGTCCCTTGGTCCGGCCGACGAGCACGGCGTTCGCCCCCTCGAAGAAGCCGGCCAGGCGCATGCCGTGCAGGCTGCGGCAGGCGGTGTAGGCGTCGCTGTCGGCCACCTCGACATAGACGAGCGTCCCGCCGTCGGCGGCGAGAGCGGAGGTGTCCAGGAACCGGGTGCCCGCAAGGTTGACGAGGGTCTCGACGCAGCCGCCGACCAGCCGGCCCTCCACGTCCACGTCGCCGGAGCCGTCGAGGCGGATCCACCGGCCGGTGGAGTCGAGAACGAGGTCACGGACCTCGGGATACAGGGCGTAGTCGTCCCAGCCGGCGGCCCGGTGACGGCCCGGCGGGGTCTGCGTGAACGGCTCGTCCCGGGGCGCCTCGACGATGTCGAGCCAGGACAGCAGCCCCTCGGGGGTCCGGTACGGGGTGTCCATGAGGTTGTTGCCGTGCACGGTCGCAACGCCCGTCAGCAGGGTCAGCGGGGTCGTGATCGTGCTGATGTCGGACCAGCCGACCACCCAGGTCGGCTGCGCCCGCCCGATCCGCTCGAAGTCGAGCAGCGGCAGCAGGTCGATCGCGGTCTCCCCGCCCCACGGCGGCACCACCGCCCGGATCTGCGGATCGGTCAGCATCCCGGTCAGCTCGGCGGCGCGTTCGGCGGCGGGGGCGCTGATGTGTCCCGAGCCGTCCATGCACCGGCCGACGACCACCTCGTACCCGCGTGCCTCCAGGTCGCGTATCGCGACGTCGAGGCGCCCGCACATCTTCTCGGCCACCCCGCTGGACGGGGAGGTCACACCGACACGGTCACCTGGGCGCAGAGGGCGCGGATATCGCACAGCCATACGGCGGATTCTGACACGCGGTCAGCGGGGGCCGGCAACGGGTTTACGGGCGGTCCAGCCGCAGCCGCTCCGCCCTCGGCAGACCCGCGACGACGAGGTCGTACGAGTCCTCGATCAGCTCCTTGACCAGGCGGTCCGGGAGTCCGCCGTCGACCGTCACGGTGTTCCAGTGGCGCTTGTTCATGTGCCAGCCGGGGACGATCAGCCCGTCGTGCTGGCCGCGCAGCCGGATCGCGTCCTCCGGGTCGCACTTGAGGTTGACCGTCAGGGGCCGCCCGTCCAGGTGCGTCAGGGCGAACATCTTCCCGAGGACCTTGAAGACGGAGGTGTCCGGGTTGAACGGGAAGTCCTCCACGGCCGCGTTGAAGGACAGGCAGAAGGCGCGCAGCTCCTGGGGCGTCACTCGGGCCTCTCCTCGGGTGCGGGTTCGACCAAGACCGTCACGATCTTGTTCCGGCGTCCTGAGGCGGCCTCCGCCGTCAGCTTCAGCCGGCGCTCGTCGGGCAGTTCCACCTCGGCGGACGCGCCCGCGATGGGCACGCGGCCGAGCGCCTTGGCGAGCAGTCCGCCGACGGTCTCCACGTCCTCGTCGTCGTACTCCTCCAGGCCGTACAGCTCGCCGAGGTCGGTGATGTCGAGGCGGGCCGTGACCCGGTAGCGGTCGTCGCCGAGGTCCTCCACGGGCGGGAGTTCACGGTCGTACTCGTCGGTGATCTCGCCGACGATCTCCTCGAGGATGTCCTCGATGGTGACGATGCCCGCGGTGCCGCCGTACTCGTCGATGACGACGGCGACGTGGTTGCGCTCCTTCTGCATCTCGCGCAGCAGGTCACCGGCGTTCTTGGTGTCGGGGACGAAGACGGCCGGGCGCATGGCCGTGGACACCAGGTCGTTCTCGGCGTCGCGGCTGATGTGCGTCTTGCGGACCAGGTCCTTCAGATACACGATCCCGACGATGTCGTCCTCGCTCTCGCCGGTGACCGGGATCCGGGAGAACCCGGAGCGCAGGGCGAGGGTGAGGGCCTGCCGGATGGTCTTGTACCGCTCGATGACGACCAGGTCGGTGCGCGGGACCATCACCTCGCGCACCAGGGTGTCCCCGAGTTCGAAGACCGAGTGCACCATGCGGCGCTCCTCGTCCTCGATCAGCGACTCCTTCTCGGCGAGGTCGACCAGCGCGCGCAGCTCCGCCTCGGAGGCGAACGGGCCGCGGCGGAAGCCCTTGCCGGGGGTGAGCGCATTGCCGATGAGGATGAGGAGGGACGGGATCGGGCCCATGACGCGGGCGAGCGGCAGCAGCGCGTACGCCGCCACCGTCGCCGTGTTCAGGGGATGCTGGCGGCCGATGGTGCGCGGGGAGACGCCGACGGCGACGTACGACACCAGGACCATCACGCCGATGGCGACCAGCAGGGCCTGCCAGGTGGCCGTGAACTCCTGCAGGCAGGCATAGGTCACCAGAGCCGCGGCCGCCATCTCGCAGGCGACGCGGACCAGCAGGGCCACGTTCAGATAGCGGGTGGGGTCGGCGGCGACCTGCGCCAGCTTGGCGCTGCCACGGCGCCCGGTGCGTACGGCCTCCTCGGCGCGGAAGCTGGAGACGCGCGCGAGGCCCGCCTCCGCACAGGCGGCGAGCCAGGCGACGACGACCAGTGCGATCGCGCCGAGGACGATCTGCGGACTCATACGACGACCGGCCCTCTTACGAGACCGTCGGCGCCGGGGACGGCCCGGTCAGTCCCCGCTCGCCCCGCCACCCGTCCACGATGGCGGCCTGGAGGCCGAACATCTCGGCCTTCTCGTCGGGCTCCTCGTGGTCGTACCCGAGAAGGTGCAGTACCCCATGGACGGTGAGCAGTTGGAGCTCCTCGTCCATGGAATGCTGCGTGGGCGCTTCCTCGCCCTGCTTCTTGGCGACCTCGGGGCACAGCACGATGTCGCCGAGCAGCCCCTGCGGGGGCTCCTCGTCGTCCTTGGACGGCGGACGCAGCTCGTCCATCGGGAAGGACATGACATCGGTGGGCCCCGGCAGGTCCATCCACTGGATGTGCAGCTGCTCCATGGCGTCGTCGTCCACGACGATCACCGAGAGCTCGGAGAGCGGGTGGATGCGCATCCGCGCGAGCGCGTAGCGGGCGATGTCGAGGATCGCCTGCTCGTCGACCTCGGTGCCGGACTCGTTGTTGACGTCGATCGACATGGTGGTGCCGTGTCTCTACTTCCCCTTGTGCCCGGACCGGCCCCGGCCGCCCTTGTGGGTGCCGTTCTCGGTGCCGTGCTCGCTGTCGTACTGCTCGTACGCGTCGACGATACGGCCCACCAGCCTGTGCCGTACGACATCCTGGGACGACAGCCGGGAGAAGTGGACGTCCTCGACGCCCTCCAGGATCTCCTGCACCTGCCGCAGACCGGACTTGGTGCCGTTCGGCAGGTCGACCTGCGTCACGTCACCGGTGATCACGATCTTCGAGTCGAAGCCGAGACGGGTGAGGAACATCTTCATCTGTTCGGGGCTGGTGTTCTGGGCCTCGTCCAGGATGATGAAGGCGTCGTTGAGCGTACGGCCGCGCATGTAGGCGAGCGGTGCGACCTCGATCGTCCCGGCCGCCATCAGCCGCGGGATCGAGTCCGGGTCGAGCATGTCGTGCAGCGCGTCGTACAGCGGGCGCAGGTAGGGGTCGATCTTCTCGTAGAGCGTGCCCGGCAGGAAGCCGAGGCGCTCGCCGGCCTCGACCGCGGGACGGGTCAGGATGATCCGGTTGACCTGCTTGGACTGCAGGGCCTGTACGGCCTTGGCCATGGCCAGGTAGGTCTTGCCCGTACCGGCGGGACCGATACCGAAGACGATCGTGTGCTTGTCGATCGCGTCGACGTACCGCTTCTGGTTGAGCGTCTTGGGGCGGATCGTGCGGCCCCGCGAGGACAGGATGTTCTGCGTCAGCACCTGGGCCGGGGTCTCCGGGCCGTCGCTCGTCCCGTTCTCGCTCGCCTTGAGCATGGCGATCGAGCGTTCCACTGCGTCCTCCGTCATCGGCTGCCCGGTGCGGAGCACCAGCATCATCTCGTCGAACACGCGCGCAATGAGGGCGACGTCCGCGGGGTCGCCGACCGCGCTGATCTCATTGCCCCGGACATGTATGTCGGCTGCCGGGAAGGCCTTCTCGATCACGCGCAGGAGGGAGTCGCCGGAACCCAGTACGGTCACCATGGGGTGCTGGGCGGGGACGGTGAGCTGTGCTCTCGCCTGCTCCTGCGCGGGGGTGTGAGCTGTGGGTGTCTGAGTCATGGGCCGGCGCTGTAGGCCTGCGGTTCCTCCTCGTCACGGCCGCGTAGCTGAGGGCGGCCTCGCACTGTCCAGAGTACGACGGTGCACTGACAAGGCCGTAGGGCTTTTCACAGGAGCCTCTGCCCGTCAGGCCGACCGCCGGAAGCCGATCGTCGGTACGGCCCGCCTGAGCGGCCACGGCCGGTCCAGTTCCTCCGGCACGAGTCGGTCCAGGAACGCGTACCGCCGCAGCGCCGCCGGATCCTGCCCCTCCACCGACTGGACGCGACGCCACCACGCCCCGATCTCGGACCACCCCGGCGCCGACAGCGACCCGCCGAACTCCTGGACGGACAGCGCCGCGGTGAGCCCCGCGAAGGCGAGCCGGTCGGCCAGCGGCCACCCTGCCAGGGACCCCGTGACGAAACCGGCGACGAACACGTCCCCGGCCCCGGTCGGATCCAGCGCCTCCACGGCGATCGCGGGCACCTCGGCGGCCTCCCCCGTGCGCCGGTCCACTGCGTAGGCCCCCTCCGCCCCCAGGGTCACCACGGCCACCGGCACGTACTCGGTCAGCGCATGCGCGGCAAGACGCGGGCAGTGCGAGCCGGTGTACCGCATCGCCTCCTCGGCGTTGGGCAGGAACGCCTCGCAGTGCCCGAGGTCGGTGAGGCCGGCCAGGTCCCAGGCCCCGGTGTCGTCCCAGCCGACATCCGCGAAGATCCGGGTGCCCGCGCGGGCGGCCTCGGCGATCCAGGGGGCTCGCGTGCCAGGGGTGAGCGAGGCGACGGCCGCACGCGCGCGGGGCGGGCAGTCCGGCGCGGGCTCCTCCGGCGGCGGCTCGTGGCCGTGGGACACCATGGTCCGCTCGCCCTCGTAGGCCATGGAGACGGTCACCGGCGAGTGCCAGCCGGGCACCGTCCGCGAGGTCGTGAGGTCGATGCCCTCCCCCTGTTCCAGCGCGTCCCAGCAGTACTCGCCGTAGTGGTCGTCCCCGAAGGCCGCCGCGAGGGACGTCCGCAGACCGAGCCGGGCGAGCGCGGTGGCCATGTTGGCGACCCCGCCCGGGCTGGAGCCCATCCCGCGGGCCCAGGACTCGGTGCCGCGCACGGGCGCCGAGTCCAGGCCGGTGAAGACGATGTCCAGGAAGACCGTGCCCGTGAGATACACGTCCCAGGGCGGACCGTCCGCGGCCCGCAGGGCGGCCAGCGGGTCGACCTGGGCCTGGCAGCGCGCTGCCCGGGTGAGGTGCTCGGGTTCCTCTCCGGCGATCGTGCGGGACGGGGTCACGGTGCGCTCCCTGAGCTGATGCGGATCTGGCCAGTGTGCACCACATCCCACCCGGGGCACGGCCCCCGTCGCACCGGCACGCGGTCACCAGCGGGGCATCACCGGCGTCCGCCAGCCGGGCTCGGCCACCCGCATCGCCGCGGCGTCGTCGCGCTCGCGCATCGTGCCGTCGTCCTCGGCCCACCGCCGGTGCAGCCGGGCCAGTTCGTCCCGGTCCAGCTCCACGCCGAGACCGGGCGCGTCGGACACGACGACCGTGCCGCCGCTGAAGGTGAGCCGCTCGGTGAGGACGTCCTCGGACTGCCAGGGGTAGTGGGAGTCGCAGGCGTGGTGGAGGCCCGGGACGGTGGAGGCCACGTGGGTCATCGCGGCGAGGCTGATGCCGAGGTGGGTGTTGGAGTGCATGGACACGCCGACCCCGAAGACGTCGCAGATCGCGGCGAGGTGCCGGGTGTTGCGCAGCCCGCCCCAGTAGTGGTGGTCGGAGAGGACCACCTGGACGGCGTCCCTGGTGAACGCCTCCTTGATCTCACCGAAGGTGGTCACGCACATGTTGGTGGCGAGCGGAACGCCCGCCCGTCGCCCACCACCACCCTTGTCCGAGGTGCTTCGCGCCGCCCCTCTCAATTCGGCGGACACCTCTGCCATCGCCGGGGTACCCAGCGTCGGGTCCTCCAGGTACTCGAGGACGTCCCCGAGCTCCTTCGCCACCTTCAGCGAGGTCGCGACGGACCAGGCGCCGTTGGGGTCGAGCCGCAGCGGGTGCCCGGGGAAGGCCTCGGCGAGGGCCCTTACGGCCGCGATCTCCTCGTCGGGCGGGAAGACACCGCCCTTGAGCTTGAAGGAGGTGAAGCCGTAGCGCTCCTTGAACCGGCGTGCCTGGGCGACGACTCCGGCCGGGTCCAGGGCGGCGCCCCAGTCGTCCGGCTCGGCCGCGACGCCCTCCGGGTGGCCGGCCCACTTGTAGAAGAGGTAGGCGCTGTACTCGACCGCGTCCCGCAGCTTGCCGCCGAGCAGTGCGTGCACGGGCAGCCCGAGCGCCCGGCCCTGGGCGTCCAGGCAGGCCACCTCGAAGGCGGAGAGCACGGACAGCCGCAGCTTGTCGGCGCTCTGCACGCCTCGCAGCCCGCCGGCGTCCACGGTGCCCCTGACCCGGCTCTCGTCGACGGCGAGGTCCAGAGAGAACAGACTGTTCACATCCATGACCGAGCGTCCGGTGAGGTGCTCGGCGAGAGGGCGGGCCAGCTCCAGGTACTTGGTGTCGCCGTACGTCTCCCCGAGGCCGGTGATCCCGTCGGCCGTCACGACCTCCACGATCAGCCGGGGGGTGTACGGCTGGTGCACGCCCTGGACGTTGAGCAGCGGCGCGTCGGCGACCAGGATCGGCGTGAGCCGTACCTCGGCGATGGTCAGGTCACGGGTCACAGGGAGGCTCCTACGAGGGCGAGTCCGGCGGTGAGGAGGGCCTTCAGGTCGGCGAGGTCGGCGGGCGAGGGGTCGGTCAGCGGGGCGCGGACGGGGCCGACCCGTTCGCCGCGCAGCCGGGCCGCCGCCTTCACCAGGGACACCGCGTATCCGGGTGTGCGGTCACGCAGTTCGACGAAGGGGACGTAGAAGTCGCGCAGCAGTTTCTCGGTCGTGCCGTGGTCGCCGCTCTGCAGGGCGGTGAAGAAGGCGTCCGCGATCTCGGGGGCGAAGGCGTGCACGGCGGAGGAGTAGGCGGGGACGCCGACGGTGGCGTAGGCGCGGGCCTGGATCTCGGCGGTGGCGGCACCGTTGAAGAAGAGGAAGTCCCCGGGGGCGGCGAGGGTGAGGCGCTGGAGCCGGTCGAGGTCACTGTGGCCGTCCTTGAGGCCGATGACGTTCGGGATGCGCGCGATGCGCCGTACCGAGGCCACCGTATAGGCGACCTGGCCGCGCTGGTAGGCGACGATCGGCAGCCGGGTGCGGGCGGCGAGCTGCTCCAGCTGGGCGGCGAGGCCCTCCTGCGGGGCGGCGACGAGGTAGTGCGGCAGCACGAGCAGGGCGTCGGCGCCGGCCTCCTCGGCGATCCGCGCGAACCGGGCGGCCTGCGCCCAGCCGTACCCGGTCCCGGCCACCACGGGCACCTGCCCGCCCGCCTCCTCGACGGCGACGGTCACGACCTGCCGGTACTCCTCCTCGTCCAGCGAGAAGAACTCGCCGGTGCCGCAGGCCGGGAAGAGGGCGCCGGGCCCGGCGGCGAGCCGGGCGGCGACATGGGCACGCAGGCCGTCGGGGTCGAGTGAGCCGTCGTCGTGGAAGGCGGTGAGCGGGAAGGACAGCACGCCGTGCGCCATGCCCTCCCGCAGCCGCCGCGTCACGTCCTGCGGACTCGGGTCGCCACCCACCAGATCATCTCCTCTCGTGAATGCCGTCTACGTATGAGAACAGAGGCTAGATACATGGATGAGCGGCAGTCAATGAGGAAACAGCAAAGAGCCCCACCCCGCACACGGCGGGATGGGGCTCTGTCGGAGCGCTGGGCAGGCCTTGCACCTGCATCTCCCCGCAGGAAGCGGGGCGTCTTTCCTTGGACCACCAACGCACTGTCCGGCACCGGGAATTCCGGCGACCGCGACGTGATCAACTATAGCGGATGCGGTTACCCCCACCGGCAACCCGCAAACCAAAGATGACGCGGATCACACCTCCCAACCTTCTTCTCGAACCGCCTGCTTGATACAACTTGCTCGCGCGTTCCCGTCCGTCGACGGCCGTCGCCCCTCCCCCTTTCTGAGCCGCTCCTTTCGCCTGCCCTGGGAACGCCCGTGTTCGCCCCCCGCTCCATGCCCTGGCCCCTCGTCGCCCTTTTCACGGCCGGGTATCTCGCCCCGTACCTGCTGCCGACCACCGTCGGCCGGCTCGACGCCGGGCTTCCGCTCTCCGCGACCCAGGCCGGGGCCACCGGCAGCGCGCTGCTGCTGAGTTCGGCGGCCGCGGGCTTCCTGCTGGCCTCCCGCATCGAACGGATCGGCGCGCGCACCCTCGCCCGGCTCGGGCTCATGCTCGCCGTCCTCGGCTACGGCGGGGCCGCACTCACCGGGTTCGTACCGGCCGTCGTCGCGGGTGCGCTCGTCGGCGGGTTCGGGTCCGGTACGGTCACGGCGGTCGCCGCCGGCGGTATCGCGGCCCAGAGAGACCCGCACCGGGTCACCACGCTCGGCCTGCTCGGCGTCTCCGCCCTCGCGGGCGCCCTCTATCTGACGATCCCGCACCTCGGCCCCGGCCACGGACAACCGCTCGCCGCGATCGCGCTGACGGCCCTCGCGGTGTGGCCGCTCACCGGCCGCCTGCCCGGCCGTACGGCACCGGCCCGCGCCCTCCCCCACGCTCGAGCACGCTCACGCGGGGGAACACCCGTCGAGCGCGGCCGGCTCCCCCGCCTCCGCGCCGGTCTGGTGCTGGCCGCGGCCATGATGTGCTGGTCCCTCGCGCAGAACTCGCTGTGGGGCGTCAGCGGCCGCATCGGACTCGGCCAGGCGCATCTCACCGAGGTCACCGTCGGCGCGGTGTTCGCGCTCGCGCTCGGCGCCGGGCTGGTCGGGGTCGTGGGCGCGGGGGCGCTCGGGCCGCGGCTGGGCCGGGCGTTGCCGATCGGCGCGGGTACGGCCCTCATCGCGGGCTGCATCGCGCTCAGCGCCTCGGCGACCGACCTGCCGGCCTTCGCGGCGGGCGAGATCGCCTGGAACCTGCTCTACCCGGTCGTGCTGTCGTACGTCATCGGCCTGGCCGCCTCCCTGGACCCGCGCGGCCGCTGGGCGGTACTGGTCGGCTCGGCGTCGTCACTGGGCACGGCGGCAGGCCCGCTGACCGGGAGCGCGCTGGCGGCCTGGGCGGGGTTCCCGGTCATGGGCGAGGTCCTGGCGGTGGGGCTGCTGGGGGTGGCGGTACCCCTAGCGGTGGTGGCGCTGCGGGCGGGCAGGCGGCCCCTGCCGGTCGTGGAGGTCGCGATGGAGACGCCCGCCGTGCCCGCCCAGAACGCGTACGACACCGCCTACGCGAACTCGTACGCCTCCACCTCGGCCAGGTAGCGCGCCCGCCGCTCCTCGTCGTCCTCCAGGAAGGAGGCGAGGAAGGAGTTGCGGGCCAGCTCGCGCATCTGCTCCTTGGTCAGCCCGAGGGCGTCGCGCACGGCGTGGTAGTTGTCCGCGACGTAGCCGCCGAAGTAGGCAGGGTCGTCGGAGTTGACCGTGCACAGCAGGCCGGCGTCGATCATCGCGCGCAGCGGGTGCTCCGGCAGGACGTCGACGGCCCGCAGCCGGACGTTGGACAGCGGGCACAGGGTCAACGGGATGCGGTCCCGGACCATGCGTTCGACCAGCGCCGGGTCCTCCATGCAGCGCAGGCCGTGGTCGATCCGTTCCACGCCGAGGACGTCCAGTGCCTCGGTGATGTACGCGGGCGGCCCCTCCTCCCCCGCGTGCGCCACGCGGCGCAGTCCGAGCGCGGCGGCGGCCTCGTACACCTCACGGAACTTCACCGGCGGGTGTCCGACCTCGGCCGAGTCGAGGCCGATGCCGGTGATCCGGTCCAGGTAGGGCCTCGCCGCCTCCAGCGTCTCCAGGGCCGAGTCGGCGGACTCGTCGCGCAGGAAGCACAGGATGAGCCTCGTGGAGACGCCGTGGTTGTCCTCGCTGCGGCCGAGTGCCCGCCACAGCCCCTCGACCACCGTGCTCATCGGCACGCCCCGCGCGATGTGGGCCTGCGGGTCGAAGAAGATCTCCGCGTGCCGCACGCCCTGCGCGGCGGCGCGGGCGAGGTAGGCGTCGGCCAGGTCCTCGAAGTCCCGCTCGGTGCGCAGGACGGCCATCAGCTCGTAGTACAGGTTCAGGAAGGACTGGAGGTCCTCGAACTGGTACGCCTTGCGCAGCTCGTCGGTGTCGGCGTAGGGCAGCTCGACACCGTTGCGGGCGGCCAGCGCGAAGGCCAGCTCGGGCTCCAGGGTGCCTTCGATGTGGAGGTGCAGTTCTGCTTTGGGGAGAGCCATCAAAGCATCGTATGCGTGTTTTATCTGCGCTTCGGAACCGGCACTCGCAGGAGATCGTGCGCGACGGTCAGCTCTCCCTCGAACCCGGCGGCGCGCGCCTGCCGCTCGAACTCCTCGGGGTCGGAGTAACGCTGGCTGAAGTGGGTGAGGACGAGGTGCCGCACCCCGGCGTCCCGTGCCGCTGCCGCCGCCTGTCCGGCCGTCAGATGACCGTGGTCCTCGGCGAGTGCGACGTCCTCGTCGAGGAAGGTGGACTCGATGACGAGCAGGTCGCAGCCCTCGGCGAGCGCATGCACCCCGTCACACAGCCGGGTGTCCATGACGAACGCGAACCGCTGCCCGCGGCGCACCTCGCTGACCTCGTCCAGGGTCACGTCCCCGAGCCGTCCCTCGCGCTGGATCAGGCCGACGTCCGGTCCGTTGATCCCGTGCGCGGCGAGCCGTTCGGGCAGCATGCGGCGCCCGTCGGGTTCGATCAGCCGGTAGCCGTAGGACTCGACGGGGTGGGACAGCCTGCGGGCTTCCAGGGTGTACGACGGGGTGACCGCGAGGGTGCCGTCGGCGGCGACCGGTGCCTCGGTGAGGTGGACGGTCTCCCGGTAGGCGGTGGCGTACCGCAGTCGGTCGAAGAAGCGCTGCCCGGAGCGCGGGTAGTGCGCGGTGACCTCGTGCGGCACCTGGTCGAGGTTGATGCGCTGGATGACTCCGGCGAGGCCGAGGGAGTGGTCTCCGTGGAAGTGCGTGACGCAGATCCGGTTCAGGTCGTGGGCGGCGACCCCGGCACGCAGCATCTGCCGCTGCGTGCCCTCGCCGGGGTCGAACAGGATGCCCTCGCCGTCCCAGCGCAGCAGGTAGCCGTTGTGGTTGCGGTGCCGGGTCGGGACCTGGCTGGCGGTGCCGAGGACCACCAATTCACGGACGGACATGGCGACTTATCCGGGGGGCCATTCCATGCCGCGGCCGCCGAGCACGTGCGCGTGGGCGTGCCAGACGGTCTGGCCGGCGCCGCTGCCGGTGTTGAAGACGATGCGGTAGCTCTCCAACTTGTCCTCGTCGGCTACGGCCTGCGTCTCGGCGAGCACGTCGGCGGCGAGCGCGGGCGCGGCCGCGGCCAGCTCGGCGACGTTCTTGTAGTGGGCCTTGGGGATCACCAGGACATGGGTGGGCGCCTGGGGGTTTATGTCGCGGAAGGCCACGGTGGTCTCGGTCTCGCGGACGACCGTTGCCGGGATGTGGCCTGCGACGATCTTGCAGAACAGGCAGTCGTCCTGCGGTTCTCCCGCCATCGCGTGTGCCTCCTCACGCTGGTGATCAGTACGGTGGGCATCGTAGTCGCTCGGCTGCGGCGCCGTGTGGGCCGGTCGCCCGGTCCCCCGCGCCTCTAGCCGGGCAGGCCGGGCGGTGTCTTCGCAGGCGCCGTCTCCAGGGCCTCGAGCGCCAGCCTGATCGCCTCGTCCAGCTGTGGGTCCCTGCCCTCGGCCCAGTCCTGCGGGCGCTGGACCACCTCCACATCCGGGTCCACGCCGTGGTTCTCCACGCCCCAGCCGACCCCCTCCAGCCAGAACGCGTACTTCGGCTGCGTGATCAGGGTGCCGTCGACCAGGCGGTAGCGGCTGTCGATACCGATGACGCCGCCCCAGGTGCGGGTGCCGACGACCGGGCCGATACCGAGGGCGCGGATCGCCCCGTTGACGATGTCGCCGTCCGAGCCGGAGAACTCGTTGGCGACGGCGACGACGGGACCGCGCGGTGCGTCCCTCGGGTAGCTCTCGGGCCGCATGCCGCGCGGCATGTCCCAGCCGACGATCCGCCGGGACAGCTTCTCCACGACGAGTTGGGAGGTGTGGCCGCCGCGGTTCTCCCGCACGTCCACGACGAGGCCCTCGCGGGCCACCTCGACGCGCAGGTCACGGTGGATCTGGGCCCAGCCGGGCGCCTGCATGTCCGGTACGTGGAGGTAGCCGAGGCGGCCGCCGGACGTCTCGTGGACGTGGGCCCGGCGGTCGGCGACCCAGGCGTGGTAGCGCAGTGGCTCCTCGTCCGCGAGCGGGACCACGACCGCGTGCCGGGGCTCGCCCCCGCCGGCGGGCGACACGGTCAGCTCGACGGGCTTTCCGGCCGTGCCGACCAGCAGCGGGCCGGGGCCGGTCACGGGGTCGACGGGATGTCCGCCGACCGCGACGATCGCGTCCCCGGGGCGCACGGCGACACCGGGCGCGGCGAGCGGGGAGCGGGCGGCCGGGTCGGAGGTCTCCGAGGGCAGGATGCGGTCGATGCGCCAGCCGCCGTCCTTGTGACGGGAGATGTCGGCACCGAGCAGGCCCTGCCGGGCGCCGTTGCCGAAGGCGCCGCGCGGGGTGACGTAGGCGTGCGAGGTGCCGAGTTCGCCCTGCACCTCCCACAGGAGGTCCACCAGGTCGTCGTGGGTGGCGAGGCGGTCGAGGACGGGCCGGTAGCGGGCGAGGACGCCGTCCCAGTCGACGCCGTTCATGTCGGGCCGCCAGAAGTTGTCCCGCATGATGCGGCCGGTCTCGTCGTACATCTGCCGCCATTCGGCGACCGGGTCGACGGTCTGCCCGATCCGGCTCAGGTCGACGGTGATGGCCGAGTCGCCGTCCTCGTCGTCGGAGCCGCGCCGGTCGGCGGGTACGACCTTGAGCCGGCCGACGGTCCGCAGCAGCACCCGCCTGCCGTCCCCGCTGACCTCGAAGTCGTCGGCGTCGGCGGCCAGATGCTCCAGGCGCTGCTGGACGAGGTCGTACCGCTCCAGCTCGCTCTTCGGGTCGGGCGCGTCAGGGGTGGCACGGGTGGCGCCGAGGACTCCGCGCACCGGGTGGCGCAGCCACAGCACGCCGTCCTTGGCGGCGCGCAGGTTGGTGTAGCGGGCGGCCTCGACCGGGAAGGGCACGATGCGGTCGACGAGGCCGTCGAGGTCGATCCGGGTCGCCGGGGTGCCCTCGCTGTCGGGCGTCTCCTCCTTGTCGGGCGTCCCGAAGGGCCGGCCGTGCCGCTGCGGCCCGAACGGGGACGGCGTGGTCGCGGCGAGGGTGATCAGGTGCGGCCGGACGCCCTCCACGAAGGCCAGGTCGAAGACGTGCTCGTCGTAGACCGGGTCGAAGGAGCGGCTGGAGAGGAAGGCGAGGTGTTTGCCGTCGAGGGTGAAGGCGGGCGCGTAGTCCCGGAAGCGCAGCGGGGTCGCCTCGGTGACGGACAGGTCGGCGGTGCGGGCGATGCGGAGCTGGGCGAGCGGGCTCGGGCCGGGGTGGGACCAGGCGAGCCAGCCCGAGTCGGGTGAGAAGGCGAGGTCGCTGACGTCGCCGTACTCGCTGCGGTCCACCTCGCGGACCTCGCCGCTCTCGCACTCGACCAGCAGCAGCCGTCCGTCGTGCGAGGCGACGGCGGCCCTGCTGCCGTCGGGGGCCATGGCGAGTTCCAGGACGCGGCCGAGCTGCCCGGCGGCGATCCGGCGCGGGATCGCGCCGGGGGCGACGCCGGTGGCGGGCGCGAACTCCAGGGCGTCCTCGCCCTCGGCGTCCGTCACCCACGCCACCCACTCCTCGCCCTCCGTACGGAAGGTGCGCGGCAGCCGGGCCCGTACGCCGGACTGGGCGGCGAGCGCGCGGGCCGGGCCGGAGCGGTGGGTGACCCAGTGGACGGCGCCGCGCACGGCGACCGCGCTGCCGCGCGCGGTGTGGTCGGGGACGGCGGACCCGAACCAGCGCGAGGCCTTCACCGGGAAGGGCTGGAGGTCCACGCGCGCGCCGCCGAGCCGGACGTCCAGGCGGCGCGGCGCGGCTTCGTCGAGGTCGTCGAGCAGCCAGAGTTCACCCGCGCTGGAGTAGACGACCCGGCTTCCGTCGGTGGCGGCATGCCGGGCGTAGAAGCCGTCGAGCGGTGTGTGGCGCCGCAGGTCCGTCCCGTCGGCGAGGGAGGAGTAGAGGGCGCCGGTGCCCTCGTGGTCGGACAGGAACGCGATCCTTCCCCACTCTCGGCTTCGCTCGAGCGGGGGGACCCGCATCCCCGCCCACAGCGGGTACTCGAGGTTGCCGTCCAGCTCCTCGTGCAGCCGGACGAAATCGCCGCTGCCCTCCCGGTCGATCCACAACTTGCCCGCCGTGCCGCCCCGGTAGCGCTTCCACCAGGCGGCCTCGCGGCCCATCGGGGCGGACAGCAGCACGGTGTGCGGGCCGTGGGCGACGGCGCCGACCGGCCCGTACGGCAGCGTGGCGGCGGGTCCGCCGTCCAGCGGGACGGCGCGCGCCCAGCTGCGGCGCAGGCTCGCCTGGCCCTGGGTGCTGAGGGCGAGGACCTCGCCGTCCGGGGTCCAGCCGCACACCTGGGTCTTCCAGCTCCCCCAGTGCGTCAGCCGCCTGCCGGGGCCGCCGTCGACGGGGGCGATGTGCACCTCGGGGGCGCCGTCCCGGGTGGAGGTCCAGGCGACGGTCGTGCCGTCGGGCGAGATGCGGGGGTGGTTCACCGGCACGTTGTCGGCGCTGACCCGCCAGGCGCGCCCGCCGTCCAGAGGTGCCAGCCATACGTCGTCCTCGGCGACGAAGGTCACCAAGTCACCGTGGATATGGGGAAATCGGAGGTAGCCTGAGGATCCCGTCGAAGCGCCCTGAGTCACCCCGTCACCTTACGCAGCGGGCAGCGGGTCCGCCCCCGGTTCCGATCACTTGCCCTGCACCGGCCAGCAGGTCGGGTCGCCCTTGCACCACAGCGTCCGGGTGACGGTGACCGTGACGGTGGGCTGCCCGCCCGGGGGCCGGTAGGTGGCGGGCGGGGTGTACGGCGGCTTCGGCGTGGCGTCGCAGTCGCCGAGCCCGCCGACGTGGAACACCTGCCTGCCCGCGACCCTGGCCGTCAGGTCCCCGCGGACGCAGGCCCCGTCGACGGCCTTGGTCACCTTCCCGGTGACGGTGATCTTCCGCCCGTCCCTGGTCTCCCCCTGGCAGTCGACGGAGACGACGGTGGTCTCCGACGGCGAGGGGGTCTTCCCGGGCGTGTAGCCGGCCTTGCCGTAGCTCCCGGTACAGGTCAGCCAGTTGACATCGACGTGCTGCCGGCCGAGTTCGGCGGTCGCGGTCCTGTCGGTGGTGTACGCGACCGTCGCCGAGCTGAGATCACCCGGCTGGCACGCCGTCACCACACCCACGGTCACCGCCGCGAGCCCTGCCACGCCCAGCACGCGCGCGGGTCGCGGCCGGCGCCGAATCCGCCTCAATACCCCCATGGAGGGCAGCGTGCCACCGGCCCGGGCGCGGCGGAAGGCCGCATACGGCCACTCGTCAGTTCGGTTACGCCACCATCGGATGACCCGCAGCGGCGGGTCGCCGCCCGGTCACGGACCTCAGCCGCGCAGCAGGAGCCACTCCTGGAGTTCCACCAGGTTTCCCTCGGGGTCCTTGAGGTGGGCCGCGCGCATGCGGTCGCTCAGGAGGGCCGGGCCGTGGATCAGGGTGGCGCCGCGGGAGGTGATCTGCTCGCAGTAGGCGTCGAGGTCGTCGACGCGCAGGACGACCAGGGAGCGGTGGCCGGTGGCCGCCTCGCCCAGCTCGCCGAGGATCTCGGCCATCATCGACCGGTCCTGCAGTGCGATCCCGGCGGAGCCGGCGTGCGGGCTGAACTTCTCGTACGGACCCTCGATCGCGCCCGACTGCGGCTTGAGGCCGAGCACTTCGGCGTAGAAGCGGTAGCAGGCGGAGAAGTCGGTGACGAGGAGCCGTATCTGGGCGAGTTCCATCTGTTCCCCCAGGTGGGTCAGGACCAGCGGCCGGTGCGGCCCAGGAGGAGGGCCGCGGCGGCGGTGCCGGCGGTGGATGTACGCAGCACGGTGGGGCCGAGCACGTAGGGCCCCGCGCCCGCCTCCGCGAAGAGCGCCAGCTCCTCGGGGGAGACGCCGCCTTCGGGGCCGACGACGAGCACGATCTCACCCTCGGTGGGGAGTTCGGCGGTGGCGAGCCGCTGCTCGCCGCTCTCGTGGAGTACGGCCGCGAAGTCCGCCGCGGCCAGAAGTGAGGCAACCTGCTTGGTCGTTGCCGCGTCCGCGACCTCGGGGAAGCGGACCCGGCGGGACTGTTTGCCGGCCTCCCGGGCGGTGGCCCGCCACTTGCCGAGCGCCTTCAGGCCGCGGTCGCCCTTCCACTGCGTGATGCAGCGGGACGCCTGCCACGGCACGACGGCGTCGACGCCGACCTCGGTCATCGTCTCGACGGCGAGCTCGCCCCGGTCGCCCTTCGGGAGGGCCTGGACGACGGTGATACGGGGGGACGCCTCGGGTTCCTCGTGGACGGACTCCAGGTCCATGACCACCAGGCGGTCCTTGCCCTCGGCCGCCTTGACCACGCCCTCGGCCCAGCGGCCGTGCCCGTCGGTGAGGACGACGTCCTCACCCGGCCGCAGCCGCTTCACGGAGACGGCGTGCCGTCCCTCGGGGCCGTCGAGCACGAACTCCGGCCCGACGGGGTCGAGTCGGTCCACGACGAAGACCGGGGCCGTCATCGCCCGTCACCTCCGGCCGACAACGCTGTCCGAGCGGCGGCGAGTTCGGCCGCCAGCACCTCCACCAGCTCCCCGGCGGGCAGCTCCCGGGCCATCCGGTGCCCCTGTCCCGCCCACAGCGCCATGCCCTGCGCGTCCCCGGCCTTGGCGGCGGCCTTGCGCAGCGGCGAGGTCAGGTGGTGGATCTCGGGGTAGGCGGCGGGGGCGTACGGGCCGTGCTCGCGCAGGAAGCGGTTGACCAGTCCGCGGGCCGGGCGGCCGGAGAAGGCGCGGGTCAACTCGGTGCGGGCGAACAGGGGGTTGGTCAGCGCCTGCTTGTGCAGGGCGTTCGCGCCGGACTCGGGAGTGGCGAGGAACGCCGTCCCCAGCTGGGCCGCGCACGCGCCCGCCGCGAGGACGGCGGCGATCTGGCTGCCGCGCATGATGCCGCCGGCGGCGACGACCGGGATGCTCACGGCCTCGCTGACCTGCGCGATCAGCGAGAGCAGGCCGATGCCGGAACCGTCGTTCTCCGGGATGTCCCGGTGGGTGCCCTGGTGGCCGGCGGCCTCCACGCCCTGTGCGATCACCGCGTCCGCCCCGGCCCGCTCGACCGCGAGGGCCTCCTCGGCGGTGGTGGCGGTGACCAGGGTGCGGGTCCCGGCACGGCGGAGGGAGTCGAGGACGTCCCGGCTCGGGACACCGAAGTGGAAGGAGACCACCGGCACCGGGTTGTCGAGGAGGACGGCGAGCTTGGCGTCGTAGCCGTCGTCCCGGCCGCTGTCGGGGTCGCCCAGCTCGGTCTCGTACCAGGCGGCCTCGCCGGCCAGCTGGTGCGCGTAGACCTCCACCGCACCCGACTCGGCATACTCGGGCTGGGGCATGAACAGGTTCACGCCGAAGGGCCGGGTCGTGAGCCCCCGCAGCTGTTTGATCTCCTGGTACATGCCGTCGGCGGTCTTGTAACCGGCGGCGAGGAACCCGAGACCGCCCGCCTCGGACACGGCGGCGGCGAGCTGCGGGACGGAGACACCACCCGCCATGGGGGCCTGCACGATCGGGTGAGGGAAGAGATCGGTCAGTGCGGAGGACATGACGGCATGTTGTCACGTCCTCCGAACAAGTCCGAATCCGGGCTTCCCGCGGCATAGGCCAGGGGCATAAGGGGGGCCTAGGCACCCCTTCCGAGTGACCTCAGCGCCCGTTGAAAGCGTCCTTCAACCGCGAGAACAACCCTTGCTGCCCCGGCTGACTGTGCCTGCCCGGGGGCCGACCCCCGGACCCCCAGCCGCGACCTCAGCCGACGTCAGCGCCCATTGAAGGCATCCTTCAACCGCGAGAACAACCCCTGCTGCCCCGGCTGGAACTGCCCCGTCGGGCGCTCCTCGCCCCGCAGCTTCGCCAGCTCGCGCAGCAGTCGCTCCTGCTCGGGGTCGAGCTTGGTCGGCGTCATGACCTCGACGTGCACGATGAGGTCACCCCGGCCGCCGCCGCGCAGATGCGTGACGCCCCGGTTGTGCAGCGGGATCGACTGGCCGGACTGGGTGCCGGGCCGGATGTCGACCTCCTCCATGCCGTCCAGGGTCTCCAGCGGCACCTTGGTGCCGAGGGCCGCCGCGGTCATCGGGATCGTGACCGTGCAGTGCAGGTCGTCGCCGCGCCGCTGGAAGGTCGGGTGCGGCAGCTCGTGGATCTCGACGTACAGGTCACCGGCCGGACCGCCGCCGGGGCCGACCTCGCCCTCGCCGGCGAGCTGGATCCGGGTGCCGTTGTCGACACCGGCCGGGATCTTGACCGTCAGCGTGCGGCGGGAGCGGACGCGTCCGTCGCCGGCGCACTCCGGGCACGGGGTCGGCACGACCGTGCCGAAGCCCTGGCACTGGGGGCAGGGGCGGGAGGTCATGACCTGGCCCAGGAAGGACCGGGTCACCTGGGAGACCTCACCGCGGCCGCGGCACATGTCACACGTCTGGGCGGACGTGCCCGGGGCCGCGCCCTCACCGTTGCAGGTGTTGCAGACGACCGCCGTGTCGACCTGGATGTCCTTGGTCGTCCCGAAGGCCGCCTCGTCCAGCTCGACCTCGATGCGGATCATCGCGTCCTGGCCGCGCCGGGTGCGCGAGCGCGGGCCGCGCTGCGACGCCGTACCGAAGAACGCGTCCATGATGTCGGAGAAGTTGCCGAAGCCGCCGGCCCCGAAGCCGCCCGCACCGGCGCCGCCGGACTGGGAGAGCGGGTCGCCGCCGAGGTCGTAGACCTGCTTCTTCTGCGGGTCCGACAACACCTCGTAAGCGGCGTTGATCTCCTTGAACCGCTCCTGGGTCTTCGGATCCGGGTTGACGTCCGGGTGCAGCTCGCGCGCGAGCCGACGGAACGCCTTCTTGATCTCATCCTGCGACGCGTCGCGGCGCACGCCGAGAACGGCGTAGTAGTCCGTGGCCACTTACGACTCCGCCAGGATCTGTCCGACGTACCGTGCCACTGCGCGTACCGCTCCCATCGTTCCCGGGTAGTCCATGCGGGTCGGTCCGACCACGCCGAGCTTGGCAACCGCCTCGCCGCCCGAACCGTAGCCGACCGACACGACGGAGGTGGAGTTGAGTCCCTCATAGGCGTTCTCGTGCCCGATACGCACGGTCACGCCCGGATCCTTCGCCTCGCCGAGCAGCTTGAGGAGCACGACCTGCTCCTCAAGCGCCTCCAGGACGGGCCGGATCGTGAGGGGAAAGTCATGCGGGAAGCGGGTCAGATTGGCGGTGCCGCCGATCATCAGCCGCTCCTCGTTCTCCTCGACCAGTGTCTCCAGCAGAGTGGAGAGCACCGTGGAGACCGTACCGCGGTCCTCGGCCTCGAAGGCCTCGGGCAGGTCCTCGACCAGCCGTGGTACGTCGGTGAACCGGCGGCCCGCGACCCGGCTGTTCAGCCGGGCCCTGAGGTCCGCCAGGGACGCCTCCCCGAACGGCGCCGGGCAGTCGACCATCCGCTGCTCGACCCGGCCGGTGTCCGTGATCAGCACGAGCATCACGCGCGCGGGCGCGAGCGAGAGCAGCTCCACGTGCCGCACGGTGGACCGGGTCAGGGACGGGTACTGCACGACGGCGACCTGCCGGGTCAGCTGCGCGAGCAGCCGTACCGTACGGGCCACGACGTCGTCCAGGTCGACGGCGCCCTCGAGGAAGTTCTGGATCGCCCGGCGCTCGGGCGCGGTCATCGGCTTGACGCCCGCGAGCTTGTCCACGAACAGCCGGTAGCCCTTGTCGGTGGGGATGCGCCCGGCGCTGGTGTGCGGCTGCGCGATGAACCCCTCGTCCTCCAGGGCCGCCATGTCGTTGCGTACGGTCGCCGGGGAGACGCCGAGGTTGTGCCGCTCGGTGAGGGCCTTCGAGCCCACCGGCTCCTCGGTCCCCACGTAGTCCTGGACGATGGCGCGCAGCACCTGAAGCCTGCGTTCACTCAGCATCCGCGCTCACCTCCAGCATGTCGGTCCCCTCGGCCCTTCGGCCCTTCGAGTCGTCCGCCTGGCACTCTGTGTGTCCGAGTGCCAGCGTTCCCCGGCCCAGTGTACGGCCGTGGGGTACTCACTGGGCAAGGTCGGTCCAGCCGTTCCGGCTCGTACCGCTAGCGTCGCGGTATGACGGTGACTTGGGAAGAGCTGGGCTGGGAGCAGCTGGCCCCCGGGGTCGGACGGTGCCGGCTGCCCGGCTGGGACTGCACCGCGGGCCTGGTCCTCGGGGAGGGTACGGCCCTGGTGGTCGACGCCGGGTCGAGCCCGGCCGAGGGCGCGCGGGTGCGGGAGGCGGCGCAAGGGCTGGCGGGCCGGCGTGTGACCCATCTCGCGCTCACCCATCCCCACTTCGACCACGTCTTCGGCGCGCCCGCGTTCGCCGGGGCGGAGGTGTACGCGGCGGTCGGCATGGACGCGGTGTTCGCGTACGAACGTGAGGAACTGCGCCGGGACGCGGTCGCGCACGGCCTGCCGACGGCGGACGCGGACGAGGCGGTGGCCGCCCTGGCCCCTCCCCTCCATCTGGTCTCCGGCGAGTGGACGCTGGACCTCGGCGGCGGCCGCCAGGTGCTGCTGGCCAACGTGGGCCCCGGTCACACGGCCCACGATCTCGCGGTCCTCGTTCCCGGCTCGGTCTCCGGCACCGCGGAGATCGTCTTCTGCGGCGACCTGGTCGAGGAGTCCGGCGAGCCCCAGGCGGGCCCGGACGCCGTACCGTCGCGATGGCCGGACGCGCTCGACCGGCTGCTCGCCCTCGGCGGCGAGGACGCGCTGTACGTGCCCGGTCACGGCGCGGTGGTCGACGCGGCGTTCGTACGACGGCAACGCGACGAGCTGGCAGCGCGTTTCGGCGTGTCGTGAGTGCAGACCGGCGGCTTCTCCTATCGTCATCCGAATGCGCCAGTACTCCCCGGACCTGACCCCGCCCTGGAAGAAGCCCAAGCCGGTGCCGGAGGTCCCGGCGGAGCCCGGCCTGGTGGTCGAGGAGACCGGCACCGGTTTCTGCGGCGCGGTGATCCGCTGCGAGGCGGGCACGGTGACGCTGGAGGACCGCTTCGGCAAGCACCGGGTGTTCCCGCTGGAGCCGCGCGGCTTCCTGTGGGAGGGCCAGGTGGTGACGCTGGTACGGGCATCGTCCTCGGCGCCTGTACGTCCCACCCGTACGGCATCCGGTTCGGTGGCCGTTCCCGGCGCACGCGCGCGCGTGGCCCGCGCCGGCCGCATCTACGTCGAGGGCCGGCACGACGCCGAGCTGGTCGAGAAGGTGTGGGGCGACGACCTGCGCATCGAGGGCGTGGTCGTGGAGTACCTGGAGGGCGTGGACGACCTGCCGGCGATCGTGTCTTCCTTCGCACCGGGTCCGGACGCGCGGCTGGGAGTGCTCGTGGACCACCTCGTGCCGGGCACGAAGGAGTGGCGGCTCGCGGAGTCGGTGACCAGTGAGCACGCGTTGGTCGTCGGCCACCCGTACATCGACATCTGGGAGGCGGTGAAACCGTCGTCCCTGGGCATTCCCGGCTGGCCCCGGGTGCCGCGCGGTCAGGACTGGAAGACAGGCGTGTGCCGGGCGCTGGGGTGGCCGGAGAACACAGGGGCGGCGTGGCAGGGGATTCTGTCGCGGGTGCGGTCCTACAAGGATCTTGAGCCGGAGTTGCTGGGGCGGGTGGAGGAGTTGATCGACTTCGTTACGGGTAGCGGTGGGGCCTGACCTTCTCGCTCGCCCGGGTGATCAGTCCACCAGATCCCGCACCACCGCATCCGCCAGCAACCGCCCCCGCAGCGTGAGCACGGCCCGCCCCTCGTCGTACGGCCCCTCCTCCAGCAGCCCGTCCGCCAGCGCCCGCCGCGAAGCCGCGAGCCCCTCCTCCTTCAGCAGCGACAGCGGAGCGCCCTCCCGCAGCCGCAGCTCCAGCAGGATCCGCTCCACCCGCCGGTCCTCCTCCGGCAGCACCTCGCGCCCGGCCCCCGGAGACCGCCCCGACGCCAGTGCCGCCGCATACGCCCCCGGATGCTTGACGTTCCACCACCGCACCCCGCCCACGTGGGAGTGGGCTCCCGGGCCCGCGCCCCACCAGTCCGCGCCCCGCCAGTACAGCTCGTTGTGCAGGCAGCGAGCCGCCTCCGAAGTGGCCCAGTTGGAGACCTCGTACCAGTCGAAACCGGCGGCCGACAGGGCCTCCTCGGCGATCAGGTAGCGGTCGGCGTGGACGTCGTCGTCCGTCATCGGGACCTCACCCCGGCGGATGCGGCGGGCGAGCTGCGTGCCCTCCTCGACGATCAGGGCGTACGCGCTGACGTGGTCCGGACCCGCGCCGATCGCCGCGTCCAGAGAGGCCCGCCAGTCGTCGTCCGACTCGCCGGGAGTGCCGTAGATCAGGTCCAGGTTCACGTGCTCGAAGCCCGCCGCCCGCGCCTCCGCCACGCACGCCTCGGGGCGGCCCGGGGTGTGGGTCCGGTCGAGGATCTTCAGTACGTGCTGCTTCGCGCTCTGCATGCCGAACGAGATCCGGTTGAAGCCGCCCTCCCGCAGCTTGGCGAGGTAGGCCGGGTCGACCGACTCCGGGTTCGCCTCCGTCGTGATCTCCGCGTCCGGCGCGAGACCGAACTCGTCCCGGATCGCGCCCAGCATCCGCACCAGGTCCTCGGCGGCCAGCAGCGTCGGCGTACCGCCGCCGACGAAGACCGTACGGACCTCGCGCGGGTCGTCGCCGAGCACCTTGCGGGCCAGGCGGATCTCGTCGGTCAGGGTGTCCGCGTAGTTGTCCCGGGACGCCAGCACTCCACCGGTGCCGCGCAGCTCGGTGGCGGTGTACGTGTTGAAGTCGCAGTAGCCGCAGCGGGTCGCGCAGTACGGGACGTGCAGGTAGAACCCGAGGGGTCGGTCGGCGGCCCCGGCGAGGGCGGAGTCAGGCAGCGCGCCGTCGTCGGGGACCGGCTCGCCGTCGGGAAGTGCAGAAGGCATGTCCTCCATTGTCCCGTACGGCAGCGGTCACCCGGTCTCGGCCTGGAGGACCAGCAGGGCCAGATCGTCCTCGGGCAGGCCGCCGCCGAAGTCGTGCACCAGGCAGCGGATCCTTTCCGCGATCAGTTCGGCACTCAGGCCCGCACAGCCGGACAGGGCCCGCGCGAGCCCGTCCCCGTCGTCGAACTGGTGGGGACCGGAGCGCCGCTCGGTCACCCCGTCGGTGACGCACAGCAGGCTGTCGCCGGGCCGCAGGTCGACGGTCTCGCTGGTGTACGTCTCGTCCTCGACCACCCCGAGCAGGGTCTGCGGCCGGGCGGCGGTGCGCACCTCGCCGTCGGGGCGCAGGAGCAGCGGCAGGGGGTGTCCGGCGGAGGCGAGGGTGCAGCGGACGCCGTCGTCGTGCGGGGTCAGCTCGCCGTAGAGGAGGGAAAGGAAGCGGGTCTGCGGGCCGTCCCCGGGGAACACGGGCCGGCCGCCGGCGGCGACCAGCGCGCGGGCGGCCGCGTCGGCGGCCTCAGTGGCGTCGTCCAGGAGGAGCTGGTTGAGGCGGTCGAGAACGTCGGCGACCCGGTAGCCCTCCCGGGCGAGCAGACGCAGCCAGGGGCGGGCCAGTCCGATCACGACCGCCGCCTCGGGGCCCTTGCCCTGCACGTCGCCGACGGCGAAGCACCAGCGGCCGTCGCCCGCCGGGAACAGGTCGTAGAAGTCTCCGCTGGGACCGCCCTTGTCGCAGGGTTCGTAGACGAGCGCGCTGCTCACCCCGGGGATCTGCGCGACGGCGCCGGGCAGCAGGCCGCGCTGCAGGACGGCGCTGATGGTGACCTGCCGGGCGTACTGGCGGGCCGCGCCGACGGCGAGGGCCACCCGGCGGCTGAGGTCCTCGATCAGGCCGGTTACCTCGTCGGGGAAGCGGTCCAGCCCGCAGCGTCCGATGACCAGCGTGCCCAGCGGGCGGCCGCCCGCGATCAGCCGGTACGCAAGCGCCGTGCCGTGGGCGCCCTGCGGGCCGAGCGCGTCACCGGGCCAGGGGTAGGTCTCCGGGCCGGACCTGAGCCCGTCCAGCGGGCACGGCGGGTCCTTCTCCAGGGCACGGGACAGCTCCTCGATGCGGTTCTCGCTGGCGTGCCAGACGCGTGCGGGGGCGCCGCCGTCGCCGCCGCGTAAGGTCGCTTCGTCCTCCAGCCACACCGCGCACCAGTCCGCCAGCCGGGGCACGATCAGCTGGCCGGTGAGGGCCGTGACCAGGCTCTCGTCCAGCTGCCCGGCGAGCAGGTCGGAGGCCTCGGCGAGGAAGGACAGCGCTCCCCGGCCGAGCCAGTCCCGGTCGGCTCCGGGGCGCTGCGGCTGCGGGGCGAGGGCCTCGGCCGCCTCCAGGGTGAGCTCGGGGGCGGGCCCGGCCGGGTCCTCCTTGCCGCCTGCGGGCAGCCGCGCCCACACCGTCTTGGTACCGGCGCGGTAGGTGACGCCCCAGGACTCGGCGAGCGTGGCGACCATGCGCAGGCCGCGACCGTGGTCGGGGATGTCGTACGGCGCCTCGCCGCCCGCGGGGTCGCGCGGGGCGCGCGTGGGGTGGTGGTCGCGCACCTCCACGACGAACGCGCCGGTCTCCTCCAGACGCCAGTCGACCTCCACCTCGGTGCCGGCGTGGACGACGGCGTTCGTGACGAGTTCGCTGACGACGGCCAGGGCGTCCTCGGCCAGCCGTGCGGACCCCTTCGGGTCGCCGAGCCCCAGGTCGGCCCACTCGGCGAACGCGGCGCGCAGCAGCGCACGTGCCGAGCCGGGCGCGAGGGGACTGCCGGGCAGGGTGGCGTGCCCGTGTGCCCCACGGTTGTAGGTCTCGCTCTCCCGCTGCGCCGGTATGGCCGCCATGTCCATGCGGCCAGGGTGACAGACAGGCCCCACACCTATGCGCTGAGTTACCGAAGTAGACAGCCACGCGTGAGAACTGTGCTACGGGTGTGCTCGAACACGGTCGGAAAGTGGGCGGAATTCGAGCATCCGCGCGTCGTCTGCTCATCTCGTCGACTCATGTCGTCGGCTCGCGTCGTCGGCTCAGTCCTCGATGTACCGGATGAGCACGCGCAGGGTGGTGCCGCGTTCGGTCCGCCAGGTCACCTCGTCCCCGGCCTCGCGCCACAGCAGGGCCTTGCCCAGGGCCGAGTCGGGGCTCAGCCGCTCCGCCTCCTCACCGGCGAGCAACGCTATCTCGTACGTCGTGATCCCCGGCTCGTCCGGGTCCTCGACGCCGACGAGGCATCCCGGTACGACGACGGCGCCGCCGGTGTAGGACGGGTCGGGCACGACCTCGTCGAGCAGGGTCCGCAGGAAGCCCCGCCGCTCCTTCAGCGCCTCGCGCCGCTTCTCGTGGTCGGCCAGCTGTGCCTTGCGGGAGGAGGAGTCGACGGCCACCACCTCGGGCAGCGGCAGGTCCAGCACGTCCTGGACTCTCTGGAGTTCTCGCTGCACGCGCCGGTGGGCCCGCAGGCTGATGCGGTCGACGCGACGGCGCAGCGACGGTCCGGACCGCTCGGGAGCGGCACCGGCGGCCGTCTCGGTGGTCCGCACGGGCTGCCGGGGCACGGCCGGCAGCGTCGGGGCCGCGACCTTCGGACTCGTCGCCCTCCGGGCCGCCAGCTGCGGGGCGGCCGACCCGGATCCCGCTGGTCGTCGGTCTCCCGTCCCGGGGCCGGTCGGCCGGCGGTGCGCGCGGAGCAGCTCCGTCGTGCGGCCGTCGACTGCCTCGGCGGAGCCGGGCGCGTGGTAGCGGGCCAGTCCCACCTGGCCGTCGTCACCGAGGACGGGCACGTCGACGCGTGCGATCGCGGCGCGGATCATCGCCTGCACCTCGGGGTGGGCAACGCGGGCGACGGGCCGTCCGCCGCGCAGGACGTCCACGACATCGGCCCCCGGGAAGCCGGGCACCCCCGCCGCACTGAGGAAGCGGGCGGACCCGGCCACGGTGGAGCGCAGACTGAACGCATGCTGGGCCGCGTTGACTTCGTCACGGTGGAGACGGGCCACGGACACCAGCGCGGGGTCGCCCGGGACGGCGGGATGCCCTGTGGGGCCGGTCGACGGTTCGTCAGGGCGTCCTGCCTGCGGGGCGACAGGAGCCGTCTGCGAGGCGGCCGGACGGGGCTGCGGGGCGGCTGAAGCCGTCTGCGAGGCGGCCGGACGGGGCTGTGAGCCGCCCATCCTTGAACCGCTGCAGGCGGTCCCTGCGCCGCCTGGGGCAGCCGACAGGCTGCCGGCGTCGGCATGCGGCTCCTCGAGGTCGGCACTCGGCACATCGGCCTCGGCGCGTGACGCGTCGGCGTCGGCACTCGGCTCATCGGCGTGGGCGCCCGGCGCATCCCCGTCGGCGCGGGACGCGTCGGAGCGTTCGATGCCGAGCCGGTCCAGTTCTGCCCACAGCGGTTCGAGCGCCTGCTCCGGGTCGAGGAAGAAGCGGCTGCCGCGGATGCGGACGAACGTCCAGCCGACCCTTTCCAGTTCACGCTGGCGTGCCGCGTCCGCGTCCGCGTTCTCCTCGTTGTGGAAGGCGTCGCCGTCGCACTCCACGGCCAGCCGCCTGGTACCACCCTCGACCACGAGGTCGATGCGGTAGCGGCCGGCCGGATACTGAGGCCGTACCCGGTAGCCCCGGGCCCGCAGGGCCAGGTACACCCGCTGCTCGAAGAGGCTGTCGAACACCTCGTGCGGCACGTCCGGACGGACCTCGCCGAGCCCCTCGCCGTCCTGGTCCTCGGCCGGCCGGGAGAACCAGTCCAGGTAGGCGCGCCGCAGGTCGGTCTCGCCCCACTCGGTGAGCGTCACACTGTGGAAGAGCCACACCTGGTCGCGAGCCCGGGAGGCGGCCACGTTGAGATGCTGCCGGTTGAGGGCGCTGCTGTAGGGGCCGATGCGGCGCGGCCCGTCGGGACCGGCGAGCGAGGCGACCGCACCGACGAAGACGACGTCGCGCTCGTCCCCCTGGAACTCCTCGGCGTTGCCCACCCGCAGCCGCCGCCGCTGCCGCTCGTCGAGCGGGATCCGGTCGGCCAGCAGATCCTCGATGAGGAACTTCTGCCCGGCACCGAGCAGGGTGATCACGCCCATGGTGCGTCCGGCATAGGCGGGGTCCTCGATGCACCGGGCGACGGTGTCCACCAGCCGCTCGGCCTCGGGCCGGTTGATCTGCTTCTGCCCGCTGCCCTCCACCCAGCCGTCGGCCACGTGAACCGCGCGCAGCGGCGGCAGCCGGTCGGCGCCGTACTGCCGCAGGGGCTGGAGCCGGCCGCCGTAGCACAGCTCGTTGGAGAAACCGATGATCTCCGGCATGCAGCGGAAGTGCTCCTGGAGCATCAGCCGGCCGCGACCGCCGGCGAGTCCGGAGGCGATGTCGAAGAGGCTGGCGGTCGGCGTGAACAGGTTGCGGCGGGCGGCGGGCAGTTCGGCGAGCAGCCGCCGCTGCAGGGCGAACTGCTCGTCGTGGTCGACGCCGACCTGGGCCGGGCTGACCTGCTGGTCGTCACCGACGACCACGATCTTCGCGCCGAGCCAGGCGAGCAGCAGTGCCTCGGGCCCGGACTGGCTGGCCTCGTCGATGATCACCACCTCGAAGCGGCCGGCCCGGTCCATGGGGACGGTCTCCGTCACCTGGTGCAGCGGCATGATCCAGGCAGGTACGGCCTCCTGGCTGGCCTGGAGGCTCTCCCGGGCCTGCCGACGGTAGGTCGCGGCGTACTTGCCGGTGCCCTTGCCGAGCCTGCGGACGTTCTGCTGGTACGAGGTGAGGGCCACGGCCTGGTCGTCGGTGAGCCGGGACAGGCAGTTGAACCAGGCCTTGTCGGCGGCGAGCCGCTCCAGGCCGATGCGGATGTCGGCGTCCGCCTCGGCGAGCAGGCGCAGCTGCCGCACCTCGGCCTCGGGGTCGGTCAGGTCCGTCATGCGGGCGTGCCAGGCCGACCAGGCCCAGGCGGCCTCGAACTCCGTCAGGCGGCGGTCCCAGGCGGGGTCGTCCGGTGCGGACTCCAGGACGTCGGCGACGTCGGGGAGTTCGGCCGCGACGATCCGGTAGGCGTCGTCGCACGCCTTCTTGCGGTCCAGTGCCTCGCGCAGGTCGTCCAGTTCGCCCGCTGCGGCGCCGTAGGCCGTCGCGTCGCGGGCCTCGGCCGCCGCGCGTGCCCGCTGCACGGCGGCCGTCGCGCCCCGCTGCCGGGCGGCTGCCCGCAGCACCTCCAGGGCGTCGTCGAGCAGTACGCGGGCGGGGTCGGCGGCACGGCGGGCGGCTCGCGCCCGGAGCACCGCGCGGACGGTGCGCGTCCGTTCCTGGTCCGCCCAGTCGACGCCGGCGAGCCCCGGCGCGGGCGCCGCCGCGCGCGCCACGTCCTGGCGCAGACCGGCGAGGGTGGTCAGGGCGGTGAGGGTGGCGATGTCCTGGCGCAGCCGGGTCATGCGCCGGTTGACGCTCTGCCAGGTGTCGGCGCCCTCGCCCCACTCCTGCTCGATGTCCTGCAGGTGCCGTTCCAGCACGACACGGTGCACCACGGCGGAGGCGGCGGTCTCGGTCTCGACGGTACGGCCTTCGACCCGCACCGTCTCGGGGAAGTCACCGACCGTCTTGCGCAGCCGGGTCTTCAGGCCGAGCGGGCCGCGCAGCTTCTCGCCGCCGGCTAGACCGTCGCGCAGGGTCGTGGCCAGCCCCAGCGCCGTCGGTACGTCGTACGCCTCCAGTCCGCTGACGAGGGTGGAGCCCAGGGCCTGTGCCGCCTCCTCGACCGTGGTCAGGGCCGCCGCGGTGCGTGCGTGCCGGTCGCGGGCGACGAGGTCCTGCCCGGCGAGCACCTCGCGGCGCAGTGCGGCGGCCCAGTCGGCGGGCAGGGTGGCCGTCGCGGCGGAGGCCGCCGCGAACTGGTCCAGGACCGTGGCCAGCTGGTCCTGCTGAGCTGTGCTCAGGGTGGACACGGCGTCGTCCAGGCCCGAGGCGGAGCCGTCCTGCCGCAGGGCGGCGAGGTCGGCCTCCGCCTCCCGGACGGTCTCGACCGCGTCGGCGAACGCGGCGCCGGTGGGCAGACGCCCCGGATCGGGCAGCGCGGCGGTGACCGTGGCGGCGAGGGAGCGGTGCCGGTCGGTGAAGGCGAGGGCCGCGCGGCGCAGGCCGGTCAGGGCCGCCGCATCGAGCGTGGGCGTCTCGGCGGGGACGGTGCCCAGCCACGCGTGGCGCGGGCGCTCCGCGGCGAGCCGTTCGGCGATACGGGCCAGGGTGCCCTCGTAGTCGCCGATCTCGGCCGGATGGTGGTAGGTCTCCTGTTCCCGCAGGGCCCGCAGGGATTTGAGAGCGAGCGCCTGCGCGGAGCGCGCGGACCTGAGGCGCTCCTCGTGCTCCTGGATGCGCCGGCGGTAGGCGCGCGCGGAGAAGTCTCCCTGCCGGTCGAGGATGGCCTTGACCGACTGTTCCAGTTCCTGCTGGCCGGCTCCGTCGTCGGTACGGCTGACGCACAGTTCGCGGATGCCGGCGGGGAGTTTGTCCCGCAGGACCTTCAGGGCGCGGGCCGTGTGGCTGGTGATCAGGATGCGGTTGCCGTGCGCGAGCAGGTCGGTGACCAGGTTGGCGATGGTGTGGGTCTTGCCGGTGCCGGGCGGCCCCTGCACCACGACCAGGTCGCGGTCGCGCAGCCGCTCGGCGATGGTGCGCTGCTCGTCGTTGGAGGGCAGCGCGAAGTACAGCTCCTGCTGGGTGCCGCGGGCCTCCGGGGTGCCGGGTTCGCCGAGCGGCCGGTCGCCGCCGGCTCCGGCGACGGCACGGAGCAGCGCGGTGGGTTCGGCGCCCTGCTCGATGTGCAGGGCGACACCGCGCAGCGCTTCGAGCATGCTGCGCCGGGTGCGCTCCCTGAGCAGCAGCACGGGCGCGAAACTGACGACCGGCACGGCGGGGTCTCCCGTGGCGCGGTGGCGGACGGGCGAGGGGTCGTAGCGACCGGCTTCGTGGGCCGCGATGGTCCAGGTGGTGAGGGCGCGGTGCAGCTGGTCGGCGAGCATCGCGTCCGTGGTGTCGCCGGCGGCTTCCAACTCCTTGCGGACCAGGGCGCGGATCTCGGCGCGCGCCTTCTGTCCGGCGTCGAGCATGGACTCCTCGAGGACGGGGCTGCCGTGTTCGGGGTCGGGTCCGACGGTGATGGCCCCGGTGTCCGGGTCGATGGCGATGACGGCCCGGCAGGTGACGAGGTGCCGGCGGATCGGCTCGCCCTGGGCGGACCAGGTCAGATGGCCGAAGCCGACGACGAGTTCGAAGCTCTCGCCGAGTTCGGAGGCGTCCACACACAGGCGGTAGAGCCGGTCGTAGGCGCGGACGACCGGTTTCGCGGAGCGGTCGCGGGCCGCCCACTTCTCCCACTGGCGCGACCAGGAGGCGTACTGCTCGTGCACGACCTCGCGGTGGGGGTGATCGGCGAGGGCGACGGTGACGTACCCGGCGCGTGAACTGCCGCCCGCGGACACCTCGTCGGCCGGGAGGTCCGCGTCGGCCCGCGGTGCGGGCGGCTCCTCCCGCGCGCAGTCGCGGATCTCCCGGCCGTCCAGCCAGTGGGCGAGCGGCAGGGGTGGGGCAGGCGGGTCGTGCCGTACGGGCCGGTCCGCCCGCAGCCACAACGGGGCGTCGCCGGGGACCGCTTCGGTGAGGAAGCAGGCGAACTGCTCGGGCAGGTCGGCGAACCACATCTGATGCCGGGCATCGTCATGCGTGCGTACCGGCCTGGTGCGGCTTTCGCCGACCTCCGCGAGATAGCGGAAGACGTGACGGACGACATCGTCGGGCGTCGCGGCGGACACGGGCACGCTCACCTCGCTGAACTGGCGGAACCCACATGTGGAGGGATTGTGTGCATCCTAGGGGGCAGGTCTGACACTCGTGCCGTTTCCGCCTGTTCCGGGCACGGGACGGCCCCGGAAGGCGAAGTGCCTTCCGGGGCCGGAGGGTTGTCTCAGCCTTCGCGCGTGCCCGCGTACATCTCGTCGATCAGGGCCTTGTAGGCCCGCTCGACCGCCGGCCGCTTCAGCTTCAGGCTCGGCGTGATCTCGCCGTGCTCCACATCGAGGTCGCGCGGCAGCAGCCGGAACTTCTTGATGGTCTGCCAGCGCTGCAGGCCCTCGTTGAGCTGCTTGACGTAACCGTCGACCATCTCGACCGTCTGCGGCGCCGCGACGACCTCGGCGTACGACTTGCCGTCCAGGCCGTTCTCCTTGGCCCACTGGAGGATGGCGATCTCGTCCAGCGCGATGAGGGCGGTGCAGTAGTTCCGGTCGGCGCCGTGCACCAGGATGTTGGAGACGTAGGGGCACACTGCCTTGAACTGGCCCTCGACCTCGGCGGGGGCGACGTACTTGCCGCCGGAGGTCTTGATGAGGTCCTTCTTGCGGTCGGTGATGCGCAGGTAGCCGTCGGGCGACAGCTCGCCGATGTCGCCGGTGTGGAACCAGCCGTCGGACTCCAGCACCTCGGCGGTCTTCTCCGGCTGCTGGTGGTAGCCCTCCATGACGCCGGGGCCGCGCAGCAGGATCTCGCCGTCGTCCGCGATGCGCACCTCGCAGCCGGGCAGCGGCTTGCCGACGGTGCCGGTGCGGTAGGCCTCGCCGGGGTTGACGAAGGAGGCCGCGGAGGTCTCCGTGAGGCCGTAGCCCTCCAGGATGTGGATGCCGGCGCCGGCGAAGAAGAATCCGATCTCGGGGGCGAGGGCGGAGGCGCCCGAGACACAGGCGCGCAGCCGGCCGCCGAAGGCCTCGCGGAGCTTGGAGTAGACGAGGGTGTCGGCGACCTTGTGCTTGGCGGCCAGACCGAACGGCACGGCGGCGGTGCCGGTGCGCCGGAAGGTGTCCTGGCTGGCCTTGGCGTACTCGCGGGCGACCTCGGCGGCCCACTGGAAGATCTTGTACTTGGCGCCGCCGCCCTCCCGGGCCTTGGCCGCGACGCCGTTGTAGACCTTCTCGAAGATGCGCGGCACGGCCGCCATGTACGTCGGCTGCACCACCGGAAGGTTCTCGATGATCTTGTCGACGCGGCCGTCGACGGCGGTGACGTGGCCGACCTCGATCTGCCCCGAGGTGAGCACCTTGCCGAAGACGTGGGCGAGCGGCAGCCACAGGTACTGCACGTCCTCGCCGCTGATCAGGCCGGTCGCGGCGATGGCCTTCGCCATGTACGCCCAGTTGTCGTGCGGCAGGCGCACACCCTTGGGACGGCCGGTGGTGCCGGAGGTGTAGATGAGGGTGGCGAGCTGGTCGCTGGTGATCGCGCCGACCCGCTCCTTGATCAGCTCGGGGTGCTGCTCCAGGTAGGCGGCACCGCTCCGCTCCAGCTCGGCGAGGGTGGTCACCCAGTCGTTCGTCTCGACGCCGGCCGGGTCGATGACGACGACCTTGGTCAGCGCGGGCAGCTCCGCGCGCTTCTCCACCGCCTTGGCGACCTGCGCCGCGTCCTCGGCGATCAGCACCCGGCTGGCCGAGTCGGAGAGGATGAACGCCGACTCGTCGGCGTTGGTCTGCGGGTAGACGGTCGTGGTGGCGCCGCCCGCGCACATGATGCCGAGGTCGGCGAGGATCCACTCGACCCGGGTCGAGGAGGCGAGCGCCACCCGCTCCTCCGGCTGGAGGCCCAGTTCGATCAGTCCGGCCGCGATCGCGTACACCCGCTGCGCCGCCTCGCCCCAGCTCAGCGACTTCCAGTCGTCGGGGCCCCGGCCCGCGGCCGGCGGCACCGGGTAGCGGTAGGCCTCGGCGTCCGGTGTGGCCGCCACGCGCTCCAGGAAGAGGGCCGCCACGGACGGCGGACGGTTCTCGATCAGGGTCTGTGTGTCGCTCACGACATCCTCCGGGGCCCGCGACGGTGCGGCTGGCTCAAAAGTGCGGCTGGGTTAACTCACGGTGGGGTTCAGGCTGGTTGTTTAACTCGCGAGTAACTATCGAGCAGGGATCAGAGTAAGCCGCGACCGGCCGCTGCGTAAGGGGCATCGGCCTGTCACTTTCCACGCAGAGCGACGTTACGCACGCGTAGGGGCCCGCCGCACTTTCGCACGGCGAGCCCCCCTGTGCCCGATTTGCGGACGTAACCCGTTGTTACCTCCGGTTACTTCTTGCCCTTGCCCGACCCCGCGCTGTCATCGCTGGACAGGACCGCGATGAAGGCCTCCTGCGGAACCTCCACGGAACCCACCATCTTCATCCGCTTCTTGCCTTCCTTCTGCTTCTCCAGCAGCTTCCGCTTACGGGAGATGTCACCGCCGTAGCACTTGGCGAGGACGTCCTTGCGGATGGCGCGGATGGTCTCGCGGGCGATGACCCGGGAGCCGATGGCAGCCTGGATCGGCACCTCGAAGGCCTGCCGCGGGATGAGCTCGCGCAGCTTGGCGACGAGCCGCACCCCGTACGCGTACGCGGCGTCCTTGTGGGTGATCGCCGAGAAGGCGTCCACCTTGTCGCCGTGCAGCAGGATGTCGACCTTGACCAGGCTGGAGGTCTGCTCGCCCGTGGGCTCGTAGTCCAGGGAGGCGTAGCCGCGGGTCTTGGACTTCAGCTGGTCGAAGAAGTCGAAGACGATCTCCGCAAGCGGCAGTGTGTAGCGGATCTCGACACGGTCCTCGGAGAGGTAGTCCATGCCGAGCAGGGTGCCGCGCCGGGTCTGGCACAGCTCCATGATCGAGCCGATGAACTCGGTGGGCGCCAGGATGGTGGCGCGCACGACCGGCTCGTACACCTCGTTGATCTTGCCCTCGGGGAACTCGCTCGGGTTGGTGACGATGTGCTCGGTGCCGTCCTCCATGACCACCCGGTAGACCACGTTGGGCGCGGTGGCGATCAGGTCGAGGCCGAACTCGCGCTCCAGCCGCTCCCGGATCACGTCCAGGTGAAGCAGGCCGAGGAAGCCGACACGGAAGCCGAAGCCCAGGGCCGCTGAGGTCTCCGGCTCGTAGACCAGCGCGGCGTCGTTGAGCTGCAGCTTGTCCAGCGCCTCGCGCAGCTCGGGGTAGTCGGAGCCGTCCAGCGGATACAGACCGGAGAAGACCATCGGCTTCGGGTCCTTGTAGCCACCGAGGGCCTCCGTGGCGCCCTTGGTCTGGCTGGTGACGGTGTCACCGACCTTCGACTGCCGGACGTCCTTCACACCGGTGATGAGGTAACCCACCTCACCGACCCCGAGACCGTCCGCCGGGAGCATCTCCGGCGAGTTGGTCCCGATCTCCAGCAGCTCGTGGGTGGCGCCGGTCGACATCATCCTGATGCGCTCGCGCTTGTTGAGCTGGCCGTCGATGACACGGACGTACGTCACGACACCACGGTAGGAGTCGTACACCGAGTCGAAGATCATCGCGCGCGCAGGAGCGTCCTTGACCCCGACCGGCGCCGGGATCACCCGGACGACCTTGTCGAGCAGCGCATCGACGCCGACACCGGTCTTCGCGGAGACCCGCAGCACGTCGTCGGGCTCGCAACCGACCAGGTTGGCGAGCTCCTCGGCGAACTTCTCGGGCTGCGCGGCCGGCAGGTCGATCTTGTTCAGTACGGGGATGATCGCGAGGTCGTTCTCCATCGCCAGGTAGAGGTTGGCGAGAGTCTGCGCCTCGATGCCCTGGGCGGCGTCGACAAGGAGGACGGTCCCCTCGCAGGCGGCCAGCGACCGCGAGACCTCATAGGTGAAGTCGACGTGCCCCGGGGTGTCGATCATGTTGAGGATGTGCGTATTGCCGGGGTCCTGGCTCGGAGCCCACGGCAGACGCACCGCCTGGGACTTGATCGTGATACCGCGCTCGCGCTCGATGTCCATCCGGTCGAGGTACTGAGCACGCATCTGCCGCTGCTCGACCACACCGGTCAGCTGGAGCATCCGGTCGGCGAGCGTGGACTTGCCGTGGTCGATGTGCGCGATGATGCAGAAATTGCGGATCAGAGCCGGGTCGGTACGGCTCGGCTCGGGCACATGGTTAGGGGTCGCGGGCACGCAGGGTCCTGTCTCTTGAGGCGCCTTATGCCTCGGGTCGGATCTATACGTAGTCTCCATCGTCCCACGCGCAGGGACCGAGGACCGTTTTGGGCCGCCCGGAGGGCCACTGGTACTGTAGATGGCTGTGCCTCATGCCCTCTCAGCGCGAGGCGCGACAGAAAATTTCTGAATCATCGGTACGGGACCCGAGCGGCCCCGCACCAGAACCTGAAAAGGCTCCTTCGTGGCGAACATCAAGTCCCAGATCAAGCGGATCAAGACCAACGAGAAGGCTCGGCTGCGCAACAAGGCCGTCAAGTCCTCCCTGAAGACCGCGATCCGCAAGGCCCGTGAGGCTGCTGCCTCGGGTGACGTCGAGAAGGCCACCGAGCTGCAGCGCGCTGCCGCGCGTGCGCTCGACAAGGCCGTCTCCAAGGGCGTCATCCACAAGAACCAGGCCGCCAACAAGAAGTCGGCGCTTGCTTCCAAGGTCACGTCCCTCAAGGGCTGAAACTCCCTGTTGATCTGACCGCCGGAAGGACCCAGAGCGGGCCCTCTCTCATCCGCTCCCGACCGGTACCCCAGAGCCTGTTCGCGGCCTGCGTTCGCCACGCGGGAACGGGCTCGTCAGCTTGGTCCGAGGCCCCGTCGCCCTCCCTTCCCCAGGGCAGGCGACGGGGCCTTCGGCATGCCCCGGGCCTCAGCCCCAGAACTCGTTGCCCTTGTCGATGTCCTCGACACACTCGTCAATGTCGGTGATCTTGTCTCCGACGATCCGGAAGACGAGACATCCGTCGCCGTGATACCGCCGGCCCTCACGCTCCGCGGTGACGTGGTGCAGGGCCACGGCATGGCCCCGCCCGTCGACGAACACGCTGCGCAGGTCGGCGCGCATGCTGCCACCTGTCTCCTGGAAGAGATGGCCGTACATGCCGATGACCGCGTCCTGGCCCTTGAAGTCACCCGACAGCGGGTGGCTGCCGGGCACGTGGTGGGTGACGTCCGCCGTCATCAGCCCGCGCAGGGTGTCCATGTCGGAGCGGAGGAAGGCGTCGTAACCCTTGCGGACGAGGGTTGCGTGCGGATGTTCAGCCATGGAGATCGCCACCTTCCGGTGCCTCGGCGATGTACGGCTGACAGCTCCGATTCTCCTCGCCGGCGGCCGGGGGGCGACTGGATCACCGGCCCGCCGGGCTGCTCAGCCCCGCCCTCTGGACCGCGCGGCCCTGGCGATCGTCACGACCGCCTTCTCCAGCGCGTACTCGGGGTCGTCGCCACCGCCCTTCACGCCGGCGTCGGCCTCGGCGACCGCCCGCAGCGCCACGGCCACCCCGTCCGGGGTCCAGCCCCGCATCTGCTGGCGCACGCGGTCGATCTTCCACGGCGGCATGCCCAGCTCACGGGCCAGATCGGCGGGCCGGCCGCCGCGCGCCGACGACAGCTTCCCGATCGCCCGCACGCCCTGCGCGAGCGCGCTGGTGATCAACACCGGGGCCACCCCGGTGGCCAGCGACCACCGCAGCGCCTCCAGCGCCTCCGCCGTACGGCCCTCCACCGCCCGGTCCGCGACGGTGAAGCTGGACGCCTCGGCCCGCCCGGTGTAGTACCGCCCGACAACGGCCTCGTCGATCGTCCCCTCGACGTCGGCAACGAGCTGCGCCACCGCCGACGCCAGCTCGCGCAGGTCACTGCCGATCGCGTCGACCAGTGCCTGACACGCCTCGGGCGTCGCCGACCGCCCGAGCCCCCGGAACTCGCCTCTCACGAACGCCAGCCGGTCCGCCGGCTTGGTCATCTTCGGGCAGGCCACCTCCCGCGCCCCGGTCTTGCGCGCGGCGTCCAGCAGCCCCTTGCCCTTCGCACCGCCCGCATGCAGCAGCACGAGGGTGATCTCCTCCGCGGGCGCCCCGAGGTACGCCTTCACGTCCTTGACCGTGTCGGCCGAGAGATCCTGCGCGTTGCGTACGACCACGACCTTGCGCTCGGCGAAGAGCGAGGGGCTCGTCAGCTCGGCGAGCGTGCCGGGCTGGAGCTGGTCCGGGGTCAGGTCCCGTACGTCCGTGTCGGCGTCGGCGGCCCTGGCGGCGGCCACCACCTCCTGCACGGCACGGTCGAGCAGGAGGTCCTCCTGGCCCACGGCAAGTGTCACCGGGGCGAGAGGGTCGTCATTCGCAGTCTTCCTGGCCATCGCCTACAGCATCCCACGCGGCACTGACAACGAACCGGCCCGCGCACCCTGACCGGTCCCGGACCACACCCCGAGTCCGTCTCGGGGTCACGGCTCCTCGCGCCAGCCGTCCCATTCCTCTGCGAACGCGTTCAGCTCGGCGGGGTCCAGGCGTCCTTGCTCGTCGTGGAGGACCACCAGCCACTGGGCGTCCTCCGCGTCGTCCTCTCCGGCCAGGGCGTCCCGGACGAGCTGGGGCTCCTCGTCGATGGTGAAGCGCTCCCCGAGCGCCTCGGCCGCTTCCTCGGCGGCATCGCGGTCGGGCAGCACCAGCACGTGTCTCACATCGCTCACGGCCCTATTCTCCGGTACCCGGCACAGTCCGAACGGCCAGGTGAGCCCACGGGCACGAGACCCCGCCAGCGACCCGAATCAGCCGTCCCGGCACAGGAGCCCACAGGCACAGGCCACCATCCGACGACCCTGATCAACCCTCCCGGCAGAGAAGCCCACCAGCACAGGCCGCCGCCCAGCGGCCCAGATCAGCCGTCCCGGTTCGTCTTCCGCACCGTCGGCACAGCGCTCAACCCGATCCCGAACCGCTCGCGGTAGACCGACAGCACCTCCTCGTCCGTGCCCAGTTCTCTGGTCTGCTTGCGCCCGCCGGGAGCCGTGGTCGTCAACGCCCGGCCGCTGAGGGTGATCCGCCCGCCGTCCTCCGTCACCCGCGAGCACACCAGGGACCGGGTGAAGTGCGACTGCGGCGAGGTGCTGTGCCACCAGGCCCCGGCCACGAAGTCCCCGAGAGCGCGGGGCCGCGTCTCCAGCCGGTACTGCGGCCTGCCGTTCCGTACGACGTCCAGGTCCGCGGCCCCGGCCGGGCCGCCCGCGCCGCCCAGTACTCCGGCCGGGTCCGCACCGGCCTCCGCCACCCGGAACGTCCCGCCCGGGTCCGGCTGCTCTCCACGTTCCGCGCACGCCAGCGGATGGTGGCTGTGCGCCCCGAACCCGACGTCGGCGAGCCAGTCACCGCCGTCCGACGTCCGCACCCGCAGGGCAAGATGGTCGTAGGGGATGCCGAGGCGCCCTTCGTCCCCGTACACCCGCCCCGCGAGCAGCTGGACCTCGTAGCCGAGGGCGGCGAGCAATGCCCCGAACGCGCCGTTGAGTTCATAGCAGAAGCCGCCCCGCCGCTCCTCGACCACCTTGTCCAGCAGCCGCTTCTCCTCCAGCACGATCTCCTCGCCGAGGTGGATCGACAGGTTCTCGAAGGGGACGGTCCACAGATGGCGCAGGTGCAGCTCGCGCAGGGCCGCGGAGGTGGGGTGCTGCGGGCGGGCGGCCCCGAGGCGGCGGAGATAGGCGTCTGCCTGTGCTGGGTTCATGCCCCCAGTCTGGGCGAGCGGCCCCTCCTCAGTCTCTCGTCACCTGTATCTCCCCGCCGTTGCCGCCGTCCCCGCCGACCGCGACTGCCCCGTCCCGGTCCGTGCGCAGTACCACCGCCCCGCCGGACCGTAGCGCTGCAACGGTCGACGGTGCCGGATGACCGTAGGGGTTGTCGGCGCCGCAGGAGATGAGCGCCACCCGCGGGGCGGCCAGCCTTATCAGATCCGGGTCCTGATAAGCCGAGCCGTGATGGGCCACCTTCAGTACGTCCACTCGGGCCAGATCTGCCGCGGCCGGAGAGCGCAGCAGGGCCTGCTGGGCCGGGGGCTCGAGGTCCCCGAGCAGCAGCAGCCGCAGTCCGCCGGACCGGACGAGCAGGGCGACACTGGCGTCGTTCGGCCCGTCCGGCACCGGGACCTGGCCCGGCGCCGGGAGCTGCCCCGGGGCGGGTGCCTCGGGTGGCCAGAGCACCTGCCAGGACAGCGGTCCGGTGCGCCGCTCCTCCCCGGCCACGGCCCGGGTGAGCGGGATGTGCCGTTCGGCCGCCTCCTTTCTCACGAACTCGGCCTGGTCCGCCGGTTCTTCGAAGTCCGTGGTCTCGATCGCGGCCACCGAGCGGCCCCGCAGGACGCCGGGCAGTCCGGCGACATGGTCGGCGTGGAAGTGGGTCAGGACGACCAAGGGGACACGGGTGATGCCCAGCTCCCGCAGGCAGTGGTCGACCAGCGCGGGATCGGGTCCGGCGTCCACGACCACCGCGGCTCCTTCGCCGGCCGCCAGCACGGTGGCGTCGCCCTGCCCGACGTCGCACATCGCGTACCGCCAGCCCGGCGGCGGCCAGCCCGTGATCACCCGGGTCAGCGATGCGGGCCGGATCACCAGCAGCAGGAGCAGCGCGCCGAGCGCACCGCACCACCAGGGGTGCCTCAGCAGCCGCCGGCCGGCCAGAACGACGGCCACGGTGACCGCCGCGAGCAGCAGTGCTCCGGACCAGCCGCCCGGCCAGTCCACTCCCCCGCCGGGCAACGCCGCCCCGGTCCGCGCGATCCCCGCGATCCATCCGGCGGGCCAACCGGCGCACCACGCCAGCGCCTTGGCCACCGGCATCGCCACCGGTGCCATGGCGAGCGCGGCGAACCCCAGCACCGTGGCCGGAGCGATCGCCGCCTCGGCCAGCAGGTTGCAGGGCACCGCAACCAGACTCACCCGGGCCGACAGCACCGCCACGACCGGCGCGCACACGGCCTGGGCTGCGGCGGCCGCGGCCAGCCCCTCGGCGAGCCTGGCCGGCACCCGGCGCCGCTGCAGCGCCTCGCTCCAGCCGGGCGCCAGTACCAGCAGCGCGCCGGTGGCCAGCACGGAGAGCAGGAAGCCGTAACTGTGGGCCAGCCAGGGGTCGTACAGCACCAACAGGAGGACGGCCGTGGCCAGCGCCGGGATCAGGGATCTCCGGCGCCCTGTCGCCAGGGCGAGCAGCGCGACCGAGCCGCAGGCCGCAGCCCGCAGAACGCTGGGGTCGGGCCGGCACACGATCACGAAGCCGAGCGTGAGCGCGCCCGCCAGCAGAGCGGTGGTCCGCAGCGAGAGCCCCAGTCGCGGGGCGAGTCCGCGGCGCTCGACACGCTGAGCCAGCCCCGGCGGCCCGATCAACAGGGCGAGCAGGATCGTCAGATTGCTGCCCGAGACGGCGAGCGTGTGCGCCAGGTCCGTCTCCTTGAAGGCGTTGTCCAGTTCGGGCGTGATCCGCGAGGTGTCGCCGACGACCAGCCCGGGAAGCAGCGCCCTGGCGTCCGCCGGCAGGCCGTCGGTGGCCTCCCGCAACCCTGCCCTGAGCCGGCCCGCCAGCCGCTGCGGCCCGCTCGGCCCCGCGACGACTTGCGGCACGGGATCGCTCCTCACGCGCAGCACGGCCGCGGTCCGGTCGCCGCCGGTCAGGGCGGGCGCCAGCCTGGCGTTCACCCGCAACCGCGTGGACGGCAGCAGCCCGAGCCAGACCGGACGCGCACCGCGCGAGCTGTGCGCGTCGGGTGCGTCCCCTGCGGGAGGTGCCCGTGGCGCCGGAACATCCGCGTCGACGACCAACAGCACCGGAGTGCGCGTCCGCACATCCGTCCCGTCGCCCTCCTCCACGCGACGTACCTCCGCCCTGGCCAGCACCGCCACGGGCGCCGCGTGATCGCCCCGCACCCGTGGCCTGCTCAGCCAGGGGTCGCCGCTCAGCTCGACCTCCGCAGTCACGGTCGCGAACCGGCGTGCCAGCTCGGGCACCGGCCCGCGCCGCACATCCGCTCCGTGCAGCCCGGCGGCCGCGGCGGCCGCAGCCACACAGAGGAGCACGGCGGCGACGGGGGCACGGGCCCAGGCGAATCGGGCGGGCCGGCGGCCCTGCCTCCCCCACCGCCGGGCCGTCAGCAGCACGGCTCCGGCGATCAGACAGGCGAGTACGATGCCGGCGCTCCAGCCCGGTGGAGCATCAAGGACCAGGGCAGCCGTCGCCCAGGCCGCGAGTGCGGGAGGCACCAGGCGGAGATCGGCCGGGACCGGCGGCTGCTTGCCGCAGGGGCCGCTCATTGCTGCACCATGGCCCGAAGGTCGGCGAAGCGGCGGTCGCCGATGCCGTTCACCTGGCGCAGTTCGTCCACCGAGCGGAAGCCACCGTGCCGGGTGCGGTAGTCGATGATGTGCTGGGCCAGCACGGGGCCGACCCCGGGCAGGGTGTCGAGCTGTTCCGCGGTCGCCGTGTTGAGGGAGACCGGGGCCGCGGGTCCCGTCCCTGCCGCTCCGGAACCTGCGCCGCTGCCGGGTCCGGGCGGGGCGAGAGCCGTCCCTGCGGATGCGCCGACCAGGACCTGCTCGCCGTCCACCAGGAAGCGGGCCCGGTTGAGCCCCTCGGTACGCACACCCGGCCGTACCCCGCCCGCCGCGCGCAGTGCGTCGGCGACCCGCGAGCCGGCCGGCAACCGCCGGATCCCGGGCTTGCGGACCTTGCCGCTGACGTCCACGACGATCTCCCTGCCCGGCGTCGCCGGGGCTCCCGCACCACCGGACTTGGCGTCCTCACCCTTCTTGGTGAACGGCGCCCCCGCGCGCACCACTTGGGGAGCTCTCACGGTCTGCGTCCGCCCGGCCCAGAAGTGCTGGGCGGCGAACACGGCGGCCGCCACGAGCACCACAGCGAGCGCGACCACTCCCCGCCGCTGCACACCACAGCGCACCTGCAACCACACGGGCAGCCGCTCCCGCACAGCAAGCCCGGCCCGCTCCCGCAGACCCGGCCCGAGAGGCTCCGCCGACTCCGAATCGCCTGTCGGATCGGCTTGTTGATCCTCGATTGCCCCGGTCGGCCCGGACACAGGGGACGGTGTGTGTGCCCGAACCGGTCGGGGCGGAGCCGCACTCGCCGTGCTCAATCCGGGCGCGGCGCCCGTTACGGTCGCCGTACGCGCAGGCCGCTGTCCGTCCGGCGGGGCGTTGCCCGACTCGCGCCATTCCACGGCTCGTTCACCGAAGAGGAGTTCCGCGCGGCGCCGCATCTCCTCCGCGGGCGCGGGCACACGGTGACGGGCGCGGCGGCGGTCTGTGGGACGGCGATCCGCGGGTCGGCGGTCGGTGGGTCGGCGGCGGATGCGGCCGTCGGATGTGGGGCCACGGCCCGGTCCGCTGGTCGGGGTGGCTGTGCGTGAAGGTGATCGAGGTGCCATGCGACGAGGATCGGGCATCTCGCCACTTCGCGATGATCTTGGTCAATTCCCGGGGATTACCGCCCAGTTGTGGAAAACTCGACCACCCACACGAGTGAAGGCGTGCCCGTCCTCGCTCGTGAAAAGCCGGACGTCAGCCATGAGGCGCAAGGCGTCAGCGCGGCGAGACGACCGCTCCCAGCAGCCCGGGCCCCGTATGCGCCCCGATCACCGCCCCGACTTCGCTGACATGCAGATCGGCCAGCCCGGGGACCCGCACCCGCAGCCGTTCGGCGAGGGCGGAGGCCCGGTCGGGGGCGGCGAGGTGGTGGACGGCGATGTCGACCTCGGCACCGCCCGCCCGGTCGGCGGCGATCTCCTCGAGACGGGCGATCGCCCTGGACGCCGTACGGACCTTTTCGAGGAGTTCGATGCGGCCGCCGTCCAGTTGGAGCAGCGGTTTGACGGCCAGCGCGGAGCCGAGCAGGGCCTGCGCGGCACCGATGCGGCCGCCGCGGCGAAGATAGTCCAGCGTGTCGACGTAGAAGTAGGCGGAGGTGCCGGCGGCCCGCTTCTCGGCGGCCGTCACGGCCTCGTCCACCGTGCCGCCGGCCTCCGCCGCCTCGGCAGCGGCGAGCGCGCAGAAGCCCAGGGCCATCGCGACCATCCCGGTGTCCACCACCCGTACGGGCACCGGTGCCTCCCGCGCCGCGAGGACCGCGGCGTCGTAGGTGCCGGACAGCTCGGCGGACAGGTGCAGGGAGACGATGCCGCTCGCCCCGGACTCGGCGACCCTGCGGTAGGTTTCCGCGAACACCTGGGGGCTGGGGCGGGAGGTGGTGACCGGGCGCCGCTTCTGCAGCGCCTGGGCCAGGGAACGGGTCGAGATCTCGGTGCCCTCTTCCAGCGCCTGGTCGCCGAGGACCACGGTCAGGGGCACCGCTGTGATGCCGTGGCGCTCCATCGTCCGCGGCGGCAGGTAGGCCGTTGAATCGGTGACGATCGCGACATGGCGGGACATGAGCTGGAGGTTACCTGCCGTAGCGTCCGCGCGGCAGACCGGCCCCTGCCTGCCGGACCGGGTACGGGCCGGTCATGTGGTGCTCTCGGGGCGCGGCTTCTTCTGCCAGGGGTAGGCGGGCCTCCGCGTCGGCGGGGTGATCGCGGGCTTCGCCGGCTCCTCGGCGGTGTGGGACCCATGCGTCTCGTGCCAGGTCTGCTGCTGTGCCGCCGGGCCGTCGGCCGCGGCCGGGGCGTCGGGCCAGGGCTGGGCTGCCGGTGTGGGTTCGGCCTGCGTCCAGTGCCGAAGAGCCCCTGCCTCGACGTCTATCTGGGCGCTGAGCGCGTCCAGGTCGTCGTCGGAGAAGCGGCGGGCCCGGTCACGGGCGGCCCAGCGCAGCGAGTCGGCGGACTTGATGATGCGCTCGGTGCGGCTGCGCAGCTCGGGCAGCCGCGCGGTGAGCGTGGCCCGGTCCGGCTCGGACTCCAGGCGCTTGAGGTCGGCATCCAGCTCGCGCCCGTGCACGCTGAGCCGCTCGAACAGGCCGAGGGACTCCTTGAGCGACTCGTCCTCCGCCACGCTCGCGTGCAACGCGTCCTGCGTCGCGCGCATCGAGGTGCGCAGCGTGAGCCGCAGCTGGGCGATCTCGCCGGCCGGACCGAGCTGGGCGAAGGACTTGGCACGCAGGGTGTGGTCCTCGACCGTGCGCCTGGCCTGCGCGATCGTCCGGTCCACTCCGCGTTTGGCGGCGCCCACCGCCTTGACCGTCGCGTACGCGCCGAGGCCGATGAAGAAGAGGAAGAGCAGGGCGAACACGGTGACCAACGCTTCCATGACGCTCCTCCTCGACCCGGTGCGGCACGAGCCGCTGTGCTCTCCACGGTAAACGCAGCGGGCAGGTCCGGAGTTCCGGAAGGACCCCGAACCTGCCCGTAGGGGACCACCCCGACGCCAGGTGCGTCCGGCTCCCCGAAGCGTTGCCGCGCTTACGCCGGAACGATGTTCACCAGCTTCGGCGCCCGCACGATCACCTTGCGGATGCCCGCGCCGTCCAGCGCCGCGACGACCTTCTCGTCGGACAGCGCCACCTTCTCCAGCTCCTCCTCGGAGATGGCAGGCGGCACCTCCAGACGGGCCTTGACCTTGCCCTTGATCTGCACGACGCAGGTCACCGTCTCGTCCACCACGTACTGCGGGTCGGCGACCGGGAAGTCCTGGTGGACGACCGAGTCGGCGTGGCCCAGCTTGCGCCACAGTTCCTCGGCGATGTGCGGGGCCAGCGGGGCGACCATCAGCACCAGCTGCTCGGCGACCGGCTGCGGCACGGCTACGCCCGCCTTGGTCAGGTGGTTGTTCAGCTCGGTGACCTTGGCGATGGCGGTGTTGAAGCGCAGGCCCTCCAGGTCCTGGCGCACGCCGTCGATCGCCTTGTGCAGGGCACGCAGCGTCTCCTCGTCGGGCTCGGCGTCGGTGACGGTGACCTCGCCGCTGTCCTCGTCGACGATGTTGCGCCACAGCCGCTGCAGCAGCCGGAACTGGCCGACCACCGCACGCGTGTCCCAGGGCCGGGAGACGTCCAGCGGCCCCATGGCCATCTCGTACAGGCGCAGCGTGTCCGCGCCGTACTCGGCGCAGATCTCGTCCGGAGTCACCGCGTTCTTCAGGGACTTGCCCATCTTGCCCAGCAGACGGGTGACCTGCTCGCCCTGGTAGTAGTACGCGCCGTCGCGCTCTTCCACCTCGGCGGCCGGCACCGCGATGCCGCGGCTGTCGCGGTAGACGTAGGCCTGGATCATGCCCTGGTTGAACAGCTTGTGGAACGGCTCCGCGGAGGAGACGTGCCCCAGGTCGAACAGGACCTTGGACCAGAAGCGCGCGTACAGCAGGTGCAGCACGGCGTGCTCGGCGCCGCCGACGTACAGGTCGACACCGCCGTGCGGCTGGCCCTCGCGCGGGCCCATCCAGTACTGCTCGATCTCCGGGTCGACCAGCTTCTCGCCGTTGTGCGGGTCCAGGTAGCGCAGCTCGTACCAGCAGGAACCGGCCCAGTTGGGCATGGTGTTGGTCTCGCGCCGGTACTTCTTCGGCCCGTCGCCCAGGTCCAGGGTGACGTTGACCCATTCCTCGTTGCGCGACAGCGGCGTCTCGGGCTGGGTGTCCGCGTCGTCCGGGTCGAAGGTGCGCGGCGAGTAGTCCTCGACCTCCGGCAGCTCCAGCGGCAGCATCGACTCGGGCAGCGCGTGGGCGACGCCGTCCTCGTCGTAGACGATCGGGAAGGGCTCGCCCCAGTAACGCTGGCGGCTGAACAGCCAGTCGCGCAGGCGGAAGTTGACGGTGCCCTGGCCGATGCCCTTGCGCTCCAGCCATTCGGTGATGCGGGCCTTGGCCTCGGCCACGCCCATGCCGTCCAGGCGGATCTCGTCGTTCGACGAGTTGATGATCTTCGCGTCGTACGACCCGAAGGCGTTCTCCCACGTGGAGGTGTCGGTGCCGCGCCCGTCGGTCGGCTCGACGATGCAGTGGATCGGCAGCTCGAAGGCGCGCGCGAACTCGAAGTCGCGCTGGTCGCCCGCCGGGACGGCCATGATCGCACCGGTGCCGTAGCCCATCAGGACGTAGTCGGCGATGAAGACCGGGACCTTCTCGCCGTTGACCGGATTGGTCGCGTGCGCGCCGATGAAGACGCCGGTCTTGTCCTTGGCCTCGGCCTGCCGCTCGACGTCGGACTTCGAGGCGGCCTGCGCGCGGTACGCGGCGACGGCCTCCCCCGGGGTCGCGTGACCGCCGGTCCACACCTCGTGAGTGCCCTCCGGCCAGGTGGCCGGGGTGAACTTCTCGACCAGCGGGTGCTCGGGGGCCAGCACCATGTAGGTCGCGCCGAACAGGGTGTCCGGGCGGGTGGTGAAGACCGTGATCTGCTCGCCGTCGATCGGGAAGTCGACGCGGGCGCCCTCGCTGCGGCCGATCCAGTTGCGCTGCTGCAGCTTGATGGCCTCGGGCCAGTCCAGCTCCTCCAGGTCCTCCAGCAGCCGGTCGGCGTAGGCGGTGATGCGCATGTTCCACTGGCGCAGCTTGGCCTTGAAGACCGGGTAGTTGCCGCGCTCGGAGCGGCCGTCGGCGGTGACCTCCTCGTTGGCCAGCACGGTGCCCAGGCCGGGGCACCAGTTGACCGGGGAGTCGGAGGCGTAGGCCAGGCGGTAGTCACCCAGAACGTCGGCGCGCTCAGTGGCGGTCAGCTGGTTCCACGCGCGCCCGTGGTCACCCGGTACGGCGCGCTCACCGGACTCGAACTGGGCGATCAGCTCGGAGATCGGGCGGGCCTTCCCGGCCTCGTCGTCGTACCAGGAGTTGAAGATCTGCAGGAAGATCCACTGGGTCCACTTGTAGTAGTCCGGGTCGATCGTGGCGAACGACCGGCGCTTGTCGTGGCCCAGACCCAGCCGGCGCAGCTGGGCTTTCATGTTCTCGATGTTCGCCTCGGTGGACACGCGCGGGTGCGTGCCGGTCTGTACGGCGTACTGCTCGGCGGGCAGGCCGAAGGCGTCGAAGCCCAGGGTGTGCAGTACGTTGTGGCCGGTCATGCGCTGGAACCGGGCGAAGACGTCAGTGGCGATGTAGCCCAGCGGGTGACCGACGTGCAGGCCCGCACCCGAGGGGTACGGGAACATGTCCATGATGAACTTCTTGGGCTTGGCGGCCAGCTCGGGCTCGCCGGCCAGGTCACCCTTCGGGTTCGGTGCCGCATAGGTGCCGTCGGCGTCCCAGAAGTCCTGCCAGCGTGCCTCGATGTCGGCTGCCAGAGCGGCCGTGTAGCGGTGCGGTGCGGCCTCCGCCGACGTGGCAGCAGTGGCAGCGGGGTTCGTCTCGCTCATGATCCTCAAAGCTCCATCGATCGTCTCTGCCTGCGGAAATGAAAAAGCCCCTCGCACAGGAGGGGACGCCGCGCCGATGCCGACCACCCGGTTCGACCGGGGATCGGTACTGATCAGCGCGGCCCGCTAAGCAGAAGGCGTACGGCACGCATGGCGCTAGGGTACCGCAGCCCTTGAGCAAGCCGCGACGCGCTTCCGTATGCCTGGTGGACATGTCACGAAGCCCGCCAGGACTGAACCAAGGTCAAAGATTACTTCGCGTAACACCCGCTATGGGACAACATCCCAAGCGCATTGTCCTTTGATAACAACGCAATAACTCAAAGCTCGTACTGATCGGTATGGCGCCACTTAGAGTTCGGCAGCGGGACCGCCTTCCCGAAACTGCTCGGAGTTGCCCCCATGAACCCTCGTCGTAGTAACAGCTCGCTCCCCAAACCGGGCCGGTCGGCCTATGGGGTGGCGTCCGCCGTCGTTCTGCTGCTGATACCCGTGATCGTGCTGGTCGGAGGCAGCCAGTTCCGCGAGTTCCTGAACTTCGGCGCGGGCGTGCTGTCCCTCGTCTCGCTCAGCTGTTCCGTGATCTGGGGCCTGTTCGCCCAGGACCGGATCTTCCTGAACACGCGGCAGCGGATCGTCGGCCAGGCCGTGCACCGGACGACCGCGGTCGCCTCGATCGCGTTCCTGCTGCTGCACATCACCGCCAAGATCGCGCTGGACCACACCCAGCTGATCGCCGCGATCATCCCGTTCTCGCTCGGCATCACCGGAAGCGCCGGCCTGATCGGACTGGGCTCGCTGGCGGGCCTGCTGATGATCTTCGTAGGCATCACCGGCGCCTTGCGCAGCAACTTCGCCACCCCGGCCCCCGTGGCCGCCCGCTGGCGGGCCATGCACATGCTGGCCTACCCGGCCTGGTGCGCCGCGCTGGTCCACGGCCTCTACGCGGGTCGCCAGGCCAAGCCGATCTTCGTGATCCTCTACAGCCTGTCCCTGCTGGGCGTCATGGGCGCCCTCGCGCTGCGCTCCGCTCCGCGTCCTTTCAAGCGCAAGGTCGCCGACCGGCTCGTCGCCGTCCTGGGCAGCTCGGAGCGGCCGGGGCTCGAGGACCTCGACGCGAGCCGCTCCCGGGTCACCGAGTCCGGCCTGCCGGGCTTCGAGGGCAGGCGTGAGCCGAAGGCGTCGCCCGCCGAGGCACCGGCCCCCGCCTTCGCGCCGCTGTACCAGACCCCCGCGGCCCCGGCCCCGGAGCCCGCGTCCGGCTTCGCGGCGGCCTACCGGGCGGTGTCCACTCCGGGCCGGCCCCAGCAGCAGCCGTTCGCGGCCGGCCAGACCACGCGCATGGACCTGCCGCTCGATCTGCAGGCCACGGAGGCGAGCCCGCGCGTGGACGGCCCGTCCAGCACCTCGGGCAGCTGGCCGATCCCCTCCCCGCCGCCGGTCGGCGAGGCCCCGCCGTCGGCCTACGACCCGCTCCAGGACACCGGATACAACATCCCCGTCTATGGCAATTCAGGCACCGGTGGATACGGCGGAAGTGACGTGTACGACACCGGTGAGACGAACAACCTCTATGGCACGTACAACTCGGGTGACACGTTCAACAGCGGTCCCGCCACTGAACCAACCCCCGGCACGTCCTTCGACACGCCGGGTTCGGGCGAACCTTGGAACATGCCTTCCGGAGGCTATAGGTGAACGAGGCCCTGCCCGACGTCCCAGAAGTCCGCGTGGTCGGACTTCCCCAGCTCACGTCGGGCTTCGACCTTGTGGAGCGGCTCGACCTGCCCATGCATCTGAAGGTGCACGGGCCGCTCGATCCGCTGGGCGGCGAACAGCTCGCCCAACTCGCCGAGCGCATCAACCTGAAGGGCCGCGGCGGCGCGGGCTTCCCCTTCCACAAGAAGCTGCGCTCGGTCGCCGAGTCGGCGATCAAGCGCGGTGTGCGGCCGGTCGTCGTCGTCAACGGCAGTGAGGACGAGCCGGCCTGCCGCAAGGACACGGTGCTGATCAACCGTGCCCCGCACCTCATCCTGGACGGCGCCCTGCTGTGCGCCGAGGCCCTCGGCGCCCGCACACTCGTGATCGGGGTCACCCGGGAGTCCACCCAGCGCTCCATGGAGGCCGCGCTCGCCGAACGGGGCCTGAGCAACACCCGCAGATCGGCACTGCGCGCGTGGGTGCAGCGCAACCCCGTGCGCATGGTCACCGGCGCCGCCGCGTCGCTGGTCCGTTCCATCGACGGCGGCCCGGCGATCCCGCCCGGCCGCAAGATCAGCGCCTCGCAGACCGGCGTCGGCGGAGCGCCCACGCTGCTGTCGAACGCAGAGACGTTCGCACAGCTGGCCATCGCCGCCCGGATCGGCCCCGAGCGCTACGGCAACACCGGCCTGTACGACGAACCGGGCACCGTCATGCTCACGGTCTCCGGCGCGGTCGCCCGCCCGATGGTGCTCGAGGTGCCCACGGGCGTGCCGCTGCGCTACGTCCTGCAGTTGGCCGGCGCCCCGCCGGTGCCGCAGGGCGTGCTGACCGGTGGCTACCACGGCAAGTGGATCGACGCGGCCACGGTCAACGAGGCGATCGTCTCCCGCAACTCTCTGGACGCGGTGGGCGGTTCGCTGGGCGCGGGCGCGATCCTGCCGATCAGCCAGGAGACCTGCCCGCTGGGCGAGTCGCTGCGGGTGGCCCAGTGGCTGGCCGAGGAGAGCGCCGGCCAGTGCGGCCCCTGCTACCTCGGACTGCCCGCCGCCGCGCGCGGTATGGAGGACATCCTCAACGGCGGCGGACCGGCCGCCCTGGAGGCGCTGAAGCAGGTCGCGAAGAACGTCAAGCGGCGGGGGGCGTGTTCGCACCCCGACGGCTCCGCCATGTTCCTGGAGTCGACCATCAAGGCGTTCACGGACGACCTGGCCGCGCACGTCCTCGGAAACGGCTGCGGACGGCCCGTGGAGGGCGTTCTGCCGCTCTTCGAGGGGGGTAGGGCTCCTACGGGCATCCCGGGCGGCGGAGAGCCCGAGGAGAGCGGCGCCAGCCGCCAGAAGATCTACGTCGACTGGACGCTGTGCCGGGGCCACGGTCTGTGCGCCGACATCCTCCCGGAGGTCTTCGAACTGGGCGCCGACGGTTTCCCGACCGTCGCCCAGGCGCAGGTGCCGCGCTACGCGGAGGCGAAGGCACTGCGGGCGGTGCGCCGCTGCCCGGCGCTGGCACTGCGCCTCGAGGAGGACACGCGCGGGCAGGCGCCGTCGCGCAACCTGCCCGTTCTTTCCCAGGGCCGCGGCCGCCGCGCCCTCGGGCGCTGAGCACACCGACGGCGGGCCACCCGGCTCGGGTGACCCGCCGTCGTATCGCCGTCCTCCGCACCCCAGTGCGTGATCCGGAACCGTCCTGAAACACGCCGAAGGCGGACCATCCATTCGGATGGTCCGCCTTCGACTTCTGTGGAGCTAAGGAGAATTGAACTCCTGACCTCCTGCATGCCATGCAGGCGCTCTACC